>CAIVAS010000221.1 GCA_903903975.1 uncultured Burkholderiales bacterium | reverse complement strand
TGAAGGACATGGCGCGATGTGCGGCATTGTGGGATTACTGATCAAAAAGCCCGAGCTGCGAGACCGGCTCGGTGAATGGGCGACGCCGATGCTGATCGGCATGACCGAGCGCGGGCCTGATTCGGCCGGCATCGCGGTCTATGGCGATCCGGTGGCCGAGGGGCTGCGCAAGATCAGCCTGCATGCGCCCGCCGGTTTCGACTGGCCGGGTTTGCAGCGTCAGCTTGCTGATGTGGCGGGCTTTGAGGTGCGGGCCAATCACGCGGTGCTCACCACCTCGGCTGATCCGGTCGCGCTGCGTGCCTGGCTCAAGCTCACCCATCCGACGGTCCATGTGCTGTCGGTGGGGCGGGCGATCGATCTCTACAAGGATGTCGGCACACCGGCGCAGATCGCCGATCGCTATGGCATGGCCGGCTTTCGCGGCACGCATCTGGTGGCGCATACCCGCATGGCCACCGAGTCGGCGGTCACGCCCGAAAACGCGCATCCCTACACCGCGGGCGAAGACTGGTGCCTGGTGCATAACGGTTCGCTGTCCAATCCCAACAGCCTGCGCCGTCAGCTTGAGCCGCTGGGCATTGCCTTCGATGGCGATTGCGATACCGAGGCGGCCTGCCGTTATTTCGAGTGGCGAATGCGCGAGGGCGATTCGCTCGAGCAGGCGCTCAACAAGGGCTTCGATGAGCTCGACGGGTTTTACACTTTTCTGATGGGCACGTCCGATGCGCTGGCCATCGTTCGCGATGGCTTTGCCTGCAAGCCGGCGCTGGTGGCCGAGACCGACGACTGGGTGGCGATTGCGTCCGAATACCGGTCGCTGGCGCATCTGCCCGGCGTCAAGGGTGCCACGCTCTTCGAGCCGCAGCCCGAGCGCATCTACGCATGGCGGGCCCAGGCATGAGCGGCGCTGCGATGGTTACATCGGTAGCAGGTGGACTCGTCAGTTTCGATCTGGCGGCAACGCCTTTGCGCGAGGTCAATCAGTTCCTGCACACCGGGCTGGGTCAGACCACGCAGGTGCGCATCGACAACCCGGATGGCGCGCACTCGATTGCGGTCGGCATGGATGCGCCGGCGCAGATCGATATCGCCGGTAATGCCGGCTATTACGCCGCCGGCATGAACAAGCATGCGAACGTGACCGTGCATGGCAATGCCGGCCCGTCGGTGGCCGAGAACATGATGTCGGGCACGGTGCGCGTGAAGGGGTTTGCTTCGGTGGCGGCTGCCGCCTCGGCCCATGGCGGTCTGCTGGTGGTCGAGGGCGATGCCGGCCTGCGCTGCGGCATCTCGCTCAAGGGCGCCGATATCGTGGTCGGCGGATCGGTGGGCAGCTTCTCGATGTTCATGGCGCAGGCCGGTCGGCTGGTGGTGTGCGGCGATGCAGGCGATGCGCTGGGCGACTCGCTCTATGAGGCGGTGATTTATGTGCGTGGCGAGGTGAAGTCATTGGGCGCCGATGCCCGCTTCGAGCCCCTGACCGAGGCCGATATCGCGGCGCTTTCGGCACTGCTCGAGCAGGCCGGTCTGCATGACAAGGATGGCAAGCCCTATGCGCCGGGAAGCTTCAGGAAAATCGCTTCAGCGCGCGAGCTTTATCACTGGAACGTCGATGCCAACCAGTCGTACTGAACGCAGCACTGAACGAATCACAGCGCGAATCACTGCAACAAGCACTGAAGGAAACACTGAGCGATGAAAATTCAGCGCGAGGAAAGCTGGGGCTATGACCGCCGCATTCTCGATTACATCCAGAACGCGTCGGCCACCGGGCTCTACGAGATCCGGGGCCTGGGTGCCAAGCGGCAACTGCCGCATTTCGACGATCTGATCTTTCTGGCGGGCTCGCTGTCGCGCTATCCGCTGGAGGGCTATCGCGAGCGCTGCCTGACCAGCACGGTGCTGGGCACCCGCTTTGCGAGCAAACCGGTCGAGCTCGCGATTCCGATCACGATTGCCGGCATGAGCTTCGGCTCGCTGTCGGCCAATGTGAAACAGGCACTCGGTCGTGCGGCAAGCGAGGTCGGCACCTCGACTACCACCGGCGACGGTGGCATGACCGAGGAAGAACGCCGTGCATCCAAGACCCTGGTCTATCAGTGCCTGCCCTCGCGCTATGGCTTCAACCCCGACGATGTGCGGCGCGCCGATGCGATCGAGGTGGTGATCGGTCAGGGCGCAAAGCCCGGCGGCGGCGGCATGCTGCTGGGGCAGAAGGTCAATCCGCGGGTGGCTGCGATGCGCACGCTGCCCGAGGGTGTGGACCAGCGCTCGGCCTGCCGGCATCCCGACTGGACCGGCCCTGATGATCTGGCCATCAAGATCCGCGAGCTGCGCGAGATCACCGACTGGAAGACGCCGATCTATGTGAAGGTGGGCGCCACGCGGGTCTTCAACGACGTCAAGCTCGCAGTCCATGCCGGCGCTGACGTGGTCGTGGTCGATGGCATGCAGGGCGGCACCGCCGCCACCCAGACGGTGTTCATCGAGAACGTTGGCATCCCGACCCTGGCTGCGGTGCGTCAGGCGGTCGAGGCGCTCGAGGACATGAACATGAAAGGCACGGTGCAGCTCATCGTCTCGGGCGGCATCCGCACCGGCGCCGATGTGGCCAAGGCGCTGGCGATGGGCGCCGATGCGGTCTCGATCGGGCAGGGTGTGCTGATGTCATTGGGCTGTAACAGCGACTCATGGGTGAAGGGCGCAGACCCGGTGACCGGCAAGGGTGGCGAGCATGTCTCGGCAATCGATGACTATGCCGCGCTTGGCACTGCGCCAGGCTTTTGCCACCACTGCCACACCGGTCGCTGCCCGGTGGGTGTGACCACCCAGGATGCCGTGCTCGAGCAGCGCTTGCAGCCACCGGTTGGCGCGAGCCGCGTGCGCAATTATCTGAACACCATGGCGATGGAACTGAGCACGATTGCGCGTGCCTGCGGCAAGCAGAATGTCCATCACCTCGAGCGTGAGGATCTGGTGGCACTCACCATCGAAGCAGCCGCGATGGCGGGTGTGCCGCTGGCCGGCACGAGCTGGATTCCGGGGCGCTGAGGGACATTGCCATGACACATCCTGCAGCCATCTTCGAGGCCGGCGACCTGCTGCTCTCAAACGGTCAGACCTATCGCGGCGCAAAGCTGTCGTATCGCACCTACGGCACGCTGTCGGCGGCTCGCGACAATGTCGTGCTCTATCCGACCTCGTATTCGGCGCAGCATCCCGACACGCAATGGCTGATCTCGCCGGGTGGCATCCTCGACTCCGACCGCTGGTTCGTGATCATTCCCGACATGTTCGGCAACGGCCTGTCGTCGTCGCCCAGCAATACGCCCGAGCCCTTCAACGCGAGCCGTTATCCGCACTTCAGCATTCTCGACAACGTCCGGGTCCAGCGCCGGTTGCTGCGGGAGGTCTTTGGCATCGAGCGGCTCAGGATGGTCTATGGCTGGTCGATGGGCGCGATGCAAGCCTATCAGTGGGCCTCGAGCTTTCCGGATGAGGTCGAGCGCATCGCAGTGGTGTGTGGCGCGGCACGCTGCGCGCCGCACAACTATGTCTTTCTCGAAGGCGTCAAGGCGGCCCTCACTGCCGACCCTGCCTGGCGCAATGGCGCCTTCGATGCCAAGCCCGAGCGCGGTCTGCGTGCCATGGCCCGGGTCTATGCCGGCTGGGCCTTGTCGCAGGCCTTTTATCGCGACCGGCTCTGGACGCAGATGGGCTACAGCTCGCTCGAGGACTGGCTGGTCGGCAACTGGGAAGGCAATTTCCTGCGCCGCGACGGCCTCGATCTGCTCGCCCATATGCACACCTGGCAGCACTTCTCGATTGCCGACGATCCGGTGCATGGCGGCGACTTCGAGCGGGCGCTGCGCGCCATCACCGCGCAGGTGCTGCTGATGCCGTGCAACACCGACCTCTATTTCAGGCTCGACGACAATGCCCGCGAGCTGCCGATGCTGGCGCGCGGGCAACTGGTGCCGATCGA
>CAIVAS010000220.1 GCA_903903975.1 uncultured Burkholderiales bacterium | reverse complement strand
CTCCGAGGCGGTGGCCCGATGCACATCAAGCCCCTGCGAGAAAGCCTTCAGAAGATTGGGGTCGCCCGACAGGTGAGCCATGATCCGCAATTCGATCTGCGAATAGTCGGCCGACACGATCAGGCTGCCGGGCGGCGCGATGAAGGCCTCGCGGATACGCCGGCCATCGACCGTGCGGATCGGGATGTTCTGCAGATTGGGATCGGTTGAGGACAGGCGACCGGTGACCGCAGTGGCCTGCGAATAGCTGGTGTGCACGCGCCCTGTGCGGGCATTGACCATGCGCGGCAGCTTGTCGGTGTAGGTGGATTTGAGCTTGGCGCAGCCGCGATATTCGATCAGCAGCTTGGGCAGCGGGTAATCCTGCGAGAGTTTTTCGAGCACGTCTTCGTCGGTCGACGGTGCGCCACTGGCGGTCTTTTTGACCACCGGCAAGCCGAGCTTTTCAAACAGGATCTCGCCAAGCTGCTTGGGTGAATTGAGGTTGAAGGGCTGTCCGGCCGCTTCATGCGCGCGCTGCTCGAGATCAAGCATGCGGGCGCCGAGTGCATCCGACTGCGCAGCGAGCGTCGCCGAGTCGATCAGCACGCCATGGCGCTCCATCTTCTGGAGCACCACCGCAGCCGGAATCTCGATGCGGCGATAGACGTCGAGCAGGGTAGGCGCGGCCTCGATGCGCGGAAAAAGCACCTGATGCAGATGCATCGTGACCTCGGCGTCTTCGGCGGCATAGCGCGCTGCCTGCTCGATGCCGACCTGCTCGAAGCCGATCTGCGAAGCGCCCTTGCCGGCCACTTCTTCATATGAAATCGTGCGCCGCTCAAGATGGCGAAGCGCAAGCGCATCCATGCCATGGGTGCGATGCGCCTCGAGCACATAGGACTCGAGCATGGTGTCGTGCTGCACACCGGCAAGGCGTATACCGTGGTTGGCCAGCACATGCATGTCGTACTTGAGGTTCTGGCCGACCTTGAAATGCAGCGGGCTTTCGAGCCAGGCACGCAGGCGCTCGAGCACCTGTGTTCGATCGAACTGATCGGGCGCACCGGCATAGCGATGGGCAAGCGGGATATAGCAGGCGCGTCCCGGCTCGATCGACAGCGATATGCCGACCAGTTCGGCAGCCATCGGGTCGAGCGAGGTGGTCTCGGTGTCGAAGGCAGTGAGCGGCGCCGCCTCGATCAGCGCGATCCAGCGTTCGAATGCGGCCTCATCGAGCACGGTGTCGTAGTCGAGCACGAGCGGCGCGGCGGGCGGCGGCGGATCGGCCGATTCAGACGGTGCAGCACCGGCAGCAACCGGGCGAGCGTCATCAGCACCTGAGGCAGACGACGCAGAGAGACGCGGCGTGGCCGCCCCCTCGACGCCCATGCGCTGCTCGACCTCGCGCAGCATGCTGCGCATGTCGTAGCGGGCAAAGATGTCGCGCAGTTCAGGGTCGTCTTCGGGATGCAGCGACAGGCTGCCTTCGATCGAGCTCACGCGGTCCGACAGATCGCAGTCGGTCTTGATCGTGACCAGTGCGCGGGCAGTAGGCAGCCAGCCGAGTGCGGCGCGCAGGTTCTCGCCGACCACACCGCCGATCTGCGCGGCATTCGCGATCACGCCATCGAGCGAGCCGTATTGCTGCAGCCACTTCACTGCGGTCTTGGGCCCGACCTTGGTCACACCGGGCACATTGTCGACGGTATCACCCACCAGGGAGAGCCAGTCGATGATGCGCTCGGGCGGCACACCAAAGCGCGCGATCACGCCGTCATGGTCGAGCCGCTCAGGCGGCGCGTTGTCGCGGGTCATGGTGTTGATCAGCTCGACATGCGGATTGACCAGCTGGGCGAGGTCCTTGTCACCGGTCGAGACCACCGTGCGCAAGCCCTGTCGCCAGGCACGTTCGGTGAGGGTGCCGATCACGTCATCGGCCTCGATGCCCTCGACCATCAGCAGCGGCCAGCCCATGGCGCGCACCATGCGATGAATCGGCTCGATCTGCGCCCGCAGGTCGTCCGGCATCGAGGCGCGGTTGGCCTTGTACTCGGGATAGAGGTCGTCCCGGAAGGTCTTGCCCGGCGCATCGAAGACCACCGCGCCATACTGTGCATCGCCGGCAGGATTGCCGTCGACCCGCAGCCGCCGTAGCATCGCGGCCATGCCATACAAAGCACCGGTGGGCTCGCCCGCCTTGCTTCTCAAATCGGGCAGCGCATGAAACGCGCGATACAGGTAGCTCGACCCGTCAACCAGCAACAGCATGGGCTCAGACATGACGATCCGAAAGAAAGTGCCGCATCTGCGGTCGATTGCGCAGCCGGAACGCTCGAATGCGGTCAAGGCCCGCGGTTCCTGGCAAGTACTCGGAATTATCTCAGAGTTCGTCGAGGCCACCGAGAAGCTCGCCGACATCCGACCCGCAGTCTCGATCTTCGGCAGCGCCCGCATCAAAGCCGGCATGCCCTGGTACGAGCGCACGCTCGAAGTGTCGCGAATGCTGTCGGATGCCGGCTTTGCGGTGATTTCGGGCGGCGGCCCCGGCATCATGGAGGCGGCCAACAAGGGCGCATTCGAGGGCCGCTCTGTTTCGGTCGGCCTGAACATCACGCTGCCGCATGAATCGGGCGGCAATCCCTACCAGGACATCTCGCTGAATTTCCGGCATTTCTTCGCGCGCAAAGTGGCGTTTGCAAAGTACGCCAGCGCCTTCATTGCCACTCCCGGCGGCTTCGGGACGCTCGACGAGCTCATGGAAGTGCTGACCCTGATCCAGACCAAAATGGGTCGGCCCATTCCGGTGATCCTGATGGGCACGAGCTTCTGGCAGGGGCTGATCGACTGGATGCGCGGCACGCTGGTGAGCGAAGGCATGATCTCGGCCGCCGACGTCGACCTGATCCGGGTGATTGATGATCCGAAGGAAGTGGTCGATGCGATTTTCGACTTCTATCAGGCCCGCGGCTTCTATGCCACGCAGCAGGAACGCGAGGCCACGCTCTACCTCTGAAGCAGCTTTGTCCCCGGCACGGTAAACTCGCCCACCATGGCCGTTTTTACCCCTGTTTCCCGGCATCAGCTCGAATCCTGGCTCGCTCACTACCCGGTCGGCGCACTGGCCAGTTTCGAGGGCATCGCATCGGGTATCGAGAACAGCAACTTCTTCGTCGACACCGATGCAGGACGCTGGGTGCTCACGCTCTTCGAGCGACTGCCGGCCGACAAACTGCCCTTCTATCTCGAGCTGATGCGCCATCTCGCATCGCATGGCATTGCCTGCCCTGATCCGGTCACCGACCGCGCGGGCGGCCTGCACTCCATGCTGGCCGGGCGCCCTGCCGCGCTGGTGACCCGGCTGCGAGGATCGGGCGTAACCCGGCCGGTCGTGGCCCATTGCCTGGCGGTGGGTCGCTTGCTTGGCCAGATGCACCTGGCCGCGCGCGACTACCAGGGCACCGAAGCCAATGCCCGTGGACTGCCCTGGTGGGAAAAGGCCGCGCCAGAAGTGATGCCCTTTCTGACCCCGCCGCAGGCCGAACTGCTGCAATGCGAACTCGCCCTTCAGCAGGCATTCGCGCGGACCGACGCCAGTCGCGACCTGCCGCGCAGCGCCGTCCATGCCGATCTGTTTCGCGACAATGTGCTCTTTGAGGGTGAAACACTCGGCGGCGTGATCGACTTCTATTTCGCCGGCGTTGATACCTGGGTTTTCGATCTCGCGGTCACCTGCAATGACTGGTGCATTGATGATGCAAGCGGCGCCTTTGATCCGGCACGGCTGAATGCGCTACTGCAGGCCTATGAGGCCGAGCGCCCCCTGCTCGAGATCGAGCGCGCGGCCTGGCCGCTGATGCTGCGTGCTGCAGCACTGCGATTCTGGCTCTCGCGACTGCACGACTTTCATCTGCCGCGGCCGGCCGAAAAACTCACGCCCAAGGATCCGACGCATTTCGAGCGCATCCTGCGCGATCGCGCTTCTGGCGCCGACAGTGGCCAAGCCGCCAGTCCTATGCAGGGAGCTTACGAATGCAGGTAAGGCGTGCAGCAGCGTCCGAAGGCTGGCGCTGGGTCACCGACGGCCTGAAATTGCTGATCGGCCAGCCGATCGCGATCGTCGGCCTCACGACGCTCTTCGTGCTCGCGCTGGTACTGCCAACCATCATTCCGCTGGTGGGCGGCTTCGCGCCGCTGGTGCTCACGCCGATCCTGTCGGTCGGCTTCATGCAGGCGGTGCGCGATGCAGAGGCCGGCAAGCGGATCACGCCCCTGATGCTCTTTTCGGGCTTCAAGACCGACAATGGCCGTCTGATCAAGCCGCTGCTGATCCTCGGCGCGATCAACTGCATCCTCACGGTCGCCGTGCTGGCCGCCTCAATGCTGGCCGACGGCGGAACGCTGTTCAGGATCGCCACCGGCGCGATCGGCACCGAAGATCAGGTCGGTCTCGACAGCGGCGTGGTTTATTCAGCGGCGGTCTTCGGTCTGCTTTATGCGCCAGTCCAGATGGCGATGTGGTTTGCGCCGATCTTCGTGGCCTGGCACGACCTGCAACCGGTCAAGTCGCTTTTCTACAGCCTGGTGGCGGTCTGGCGAAACCGCTGGCCCTTTATGGTCTACATGCTCGGATGGTTTGCGATCGCGGTTGCCTGGTCGGTGCTGATCCAGGTACTCAAATTTGCGATCAATGATTCGCTGCTGACGCTGCTGCTCACACCGGTGTCGCTGGCGATGCTGGGCGCGCTCTACTGCTCGTTCTGGCCGGTCTATCGCGACCTGATCGTCCAGGCCGGACTCAGTTCACCGCCTCAAGACGCGCCACCGACAACGCCAGCCATTTGACGCCCTGGCGCCCGAAGTTGACCTGCACGCGGGCATCCGTGCCGCTGCCTTCGATCCCCAGAATGACGCCCTCGCCAAACTTCGCGTGAGCCACCGTCTGGCCGATGCGCCAGGCCAGACCGCGATCGAACTTTGCTGCGACCCGGGCATCGTTGGCGGCCCAGGGTGAGGGCGGCGGCGCTTCAAGGGCATAGCGCGACGCGCCCTGGCCACCCGATCCACCGCGTTCGCCATAGGCACCATAGCCACCCTGTCCGCCATGCCCTCCCCAAGAGGGGCGAGGTGCGCCGGCCTTGGGGGTAAGCCATTTGAGATTTTCTTCAGGCAGCTCTTCGAGAAAACGCGAGCGCACGTTATAGCGGGTCTGGCCATGCAGCATGCGGGTCTGCGAAAACGACAGGTAAAGGCGCTTGCGAGCCCGGGTGATCGCGACATACATCAGGCGACGCTCCTCCTCGAGGCCGGCGACTTCCTGGGCTGAGTTCTCGTGCGGAAAGAGACCTTCCTCCAGACCGGTGATGAAGACCGCATCAAACTCGAGGCCCTTGGCGGCATGCACCGTCATCAGCTGCATGGCGTCGGTACCTTCGCCGGCCTGGTTGTCACCGGACTCGAGCGAGGCATGGGCCAAAAATGACGCCAGGGGCGTGGTCTGGATGAAGGCATTGCCATCAACCACACCATCGTCCATCGATCCAGTCTGCGATTCAACTGTCGCTGAGGGCCGATCGAACAGCGAATCGGGCGCCGCCGCGATCGCGGGCCGCGCCGAAGGCGCTTCTGACGTTGCAGGCGCTTCGGGTGCGGCATTCGATGCGACACCGAGATTGGCCGGCACATCCTGGCCGACACCCTGCTCTGAAAGAAAGCCCGCCGCAGCATTGACCAGTTCGCGCAGATTCTCGATGCGGTCCTGGCCTTCCTTGTCGGACTGGTAGTGCAGGATCAGCCCGCTTCGCTCGACCACATGCTCGACCGCCTCGGGCAGGGTCATGCTTCGGGTCTCGGTGCGAAGCCGCTCGATCAGCCCGACAAAGCCCAGCATCTTGCCGGAGGCCGCGCCGGTCTTGAGCGCCGAGCTCGCGGCATACAGGCTGCTGTCGGCCGCGCGTGCCGCATCCTGCAACTGTTCGACCGAACGCGCACCGATGCCACGGGCCGGAAAATTCACCACTCTCAGGAAGGCGGTGTCATCGGCCGGGTTTTCCATCAGTCGCAGATAGGCCAGGGCATGCTTGACTTCGGCCCGCTCGAAAAATCGCAGCCCGCCATAGACCCGGTAAGGGATACCTGCCGAAAAGAGGGCGTGCTCGAGCACGCGAGACTGCGCATTCGAGCGATAGAGGATGGCCATGTCGTTGCGCATCCAGCCTTCGGCAATCAGGCTGCGGGCCTCCTCGATCAGCCACTGCGCCTCCTGGCCATCGCTCACTGCCTCGAATACCCGCACCGGTTCGCCGGCGCCTGCGTCGGTCCAGAGCTCCTTACCCAGGCGGCTGCCATTGCGACGGATCAGCTGGTTGGCGCATTCGAGAATATGGGCATGCGAACGATAGTTCTGCTCGAGCTTGATGAGATTGGGCACGCGAAACTCATGCTCGAAGGCCGCCATGTTGCCGACATTGGCGCCCCGAAAGGCATAGATCGACTGGTCGTCGTCGCCCACGGCAAACACCGATGAGGCGGGCCCTGCGAGCTGCTTGATCCACTTGTACTGCAGGATGTTGGTGTCCTGGAACTCGTCGATCAGGATGTGCGAAAAGCGGGCGCGGTAGTGATCACGCAGCAGGGTGTGCCGCTCCAGAAGTTCGTAGGAGCGCAGCAGAAGTTCGGCGAAATCGACGACGCCCTCGCGCTGGCACTGGGCGTCGTAGGCCGCATAGAGCTCGGCAAAACGCCGGCTGTAGTCGTCGGTAATATCGACATCTTTCGCGCGCAGCCCGGCTTCTTTCGAGCCATTGATGAAGTGCTGCAGATTGCGCGGCGGATATTTTTCATCGTCGACATTGCTGGCCTTGAGCAGGCGCTTGATGGCAGCAAGCTGGTCGGCCGAATCGAGAATCTGAAAGGACTGGGGCAGCGCGGCGTCACGATAGTGCGCGCGCAGCAGGCGATTGCACAGGCCATGGAAGGTGCCGATCCACATGCCGCGCGGATTGATCGGCAGCATTGCCGAGAGCCGCGCGGTCATTTCGCGGGCGGCCTTGTTGGTGAAGGTGACTGCCAGCACACCGGCCGGACTGAGCTGGCCGGTCTGGATCAGCCAGGCGATGCGGGTGGTGAGGACACGGGTCTTGCCGCTGCCGGCGCCGGCAAGGATCAGAGCGTGTTGGGCTGGCAGCGTGACTGCCGCAAGTTGTGGGTCGTTCAGATTCGCGAGAAGATCGGGCATCCCCGATTCTACGTCGCCGGCGTGGCGAACGTCGGCACGGGCCCAAGTCTGAGGACCCTCAAGCCGTGTATCAAGCCGCGCCTGCCGCCGTGAACGCCACCATGAATTCCCTTTTCGACCTGTCCGGGCGCGTCGCGCTGATTACCGGCTCATCACGCGGCATCGGGCTGGCGATGGCGCGTGCGCTCGCTGGCGCGGGCGCACGGGTGGTGCTCAACGGCCGTGATGCCGGCGCACTCGCTCAGACCGCAACGACGCTGTCCAGCGAAGGCATCACCGCCGGTGTGTGCGCCTTCGACGTGACCGACGAAGCGACGCTGACCGATGCGATTGCGGGCGTCGAACGCGACATCGGCCCGATCGATATCCTGATCAACAACAGCGGGATCAATCTGCGCCGCCCGCTCGAAGCGGTCGAGACCGACGACTGGGAGCGGATCATCGGCACCAACCTCACCGGCGCCTTCAAGGTCGGTCGCACGGTGGCGCGGTTCATGATCCCGCGACGGCGCGGCAAGATCATCAATGTCTGCTCAATCAACAGCCAGATCGCCCGCCAGGGCATCACGCCCTATGTCACCTCAAAGGGCGGGCTGATGAATCTGACGCGAGGCATGGCGATCGACTGGGCAAAGCACAACATCCAGGTCAATGGGCTTGCGCCCGGCTACTTCAGCACCGACTTCACCGCCCCGCTTGCCGCCGATGCCAGCTTCAATGCCTGGATCGAAACGCGGGTGCCGATGGGGCGCTGGGGCAAGGTCGATGAACTCGGCGGGACGGCGATTTTTCTGGCCTCGAGCGCCTCCGACTTCATGACCGGGCAGATGCTCTATATCGATGGCGGGCTGACCGCATCGGTCTGAGGGCCATCAGCGCCGCCGCCCGAGCGCGGACAGGGCGGCACTCACCCCGAGACCGACGATCAGGCCGTAATGAATCTTCGGCGCAAAAAAAAGAGTGGCCAGCAGCGTCACCCAGGCCGTGGCACCTGCTGAGCGATCGAATCGCGAGACCTTGATCAGCTCGAGCGGCGTCAGCAGGTTGAGCACCGCCGAGACGATCAGCGCAGCCAGCACCGCATTGGGCAGATGGTGCAAGGCACCCGTGGCGAAAACCAGCGCGATGCCGACCAGCGCCGCGCACACGATCGACGACCAGGCAGTCAGGGCCCCGGCGCTCAGATTGAGCGCCGAGCGCGAAAAAGATCCCGACACCGGAAAGGCTGCAAAGAGCGATGCGGCGACCTTGGCCAGACCCTGCCCCACCAGTTCCTGATTGACATTCCAGGCCTTGCCGGTGCGTGCCGCAATCGTCCTGGCGCTGGAGGTGACCTCGATGAAACTCACCAGCGCGATCAGCACCATGCCCGACATCAGACTGCTCGCCGATGCCAGGTCAATGCTCGGCCACACCAGCGTCGGCAGACCCGGTGGCAGATCGCCGACCACGCTGCCATAGCGCTGATAGTCGATCGTCTGGCTCAGCAGCGTTGCGACCACACTCACGACCAGTGCCGCAGGCCAGGTCGGACGAAATTGCCGCGCCACGATCAGGACCATGAGCGATACCAGACCGAACGCGGCGGTCGCCGGCACGAGTTGCGAGCCGTTTTGCAGAAGTTCCCAGATGGCCGCGATCGGACCCGACCCGCGCGCAGCCGGTATGCCGAGCAGCGCTGGCAACTGGGAGAAGACAATCACGAGCGCCGCCGCATTCACGAAGCCGAGCATCAGGGCTGCAGGAATGCGCTCGATGAAGCGACCCAGACTGATCACCCCGGCCATCAGCTGCAGCAGGCCCGAGCCCAGCGCGAGCAGGACGGCCAGAGCCAGATAGGGCGCGGTGCCCGGCTCGGCCAGCGCAGCCAGCGATGCGGCCGTCAGCAGCGAGGTGAGTGCGACCGGTCCGGTCGACAGTTGTGCCGATGATCCGAAGAGTGCCGCAACAATGGTGGGCACGAAGGCGGCATACAGCCCGAGATGGGGTGGCAATCCGGCGAGCTGCGCGTAGGCAAGCGCTTGCGGGATCGCCACCACCGCGACCGACGCACCCGCAACCAGATCAGCCCGGATCTGCGGCCCCGAAGGCCGTGGCCATGCCAGGAAAGGCAAACCGCTCGGCACCATCGATCGGTCGCTCAGACCCGCTGCTGACCGTGGTACAGGCGAACCACATGCTCGGCCTGTGCAAAAAAGAGCCATCGCTCGAGCAGCACCCCACCGAGAAAACACATCGCAGCTGCCGCAAGCGGCACAAGGCCACCCTGCCCCGCCGATCCCACCATCAGCAGCACCAGCGGCACCGGCAGCGTCAGCAAGAACATCGTCAGTCGCAGCGTTCTGGCGCGCGAGCGCGCCAGAACGAAACCGAATTCATCGGTCAGAAAGGTGCCCTGCGAATGACCGGCGTCGAGCAGTCGAACCTTGCCCTGCATGCGCCCCGGGGGCGCGGTTTCGGGCACGGCGAGCGCCTGATTGAGCGTGGCATGAACACGCTGCGAGAACTTGGCGAAAAACAGCAGCTTGACCAGCGCCGCGCAAGCTGCCAGCCACATCGCCAGGCCCGCACCCGATACCGGCGCCCCCGCCACTGCGCACAGCGCAGTCCAGATCAGGCCGCCGGCGGCGAGCGCATAAAGCAGATAACTGACTGGCGTGTGCCAGGTGCGCCAACGCGGCACCGCCTTCAGACAGGCATAGATCATCGCAGTGCAGACCACGGTCGACAGCGACAGCCCGATCAGCAGCAGGCCGGTGATGCGCGCGGCATCGGCCTGCTGAACACTGAGCCAGGCATGCAAGGCCGCCACCGGATAGAGCGCCACCGCGAGCACGCCCTCGCGCGACAGCCATGAGGTGCGAAAGCGCGCAAACGCGCGCCAGGCATTGCGGGGATTGGCCAGGTGCAGGGTCGACGAGATCAGGCCTGCGGTCACCAGAACCGCGGCCAGCACGAATGCCAGCCAGAACAGCCTTTGCGAGGCATCGACCTGTCCTGTGAGCTGCATGACCAGCAGCCACACCGCCAGCCCAAGGCCGGCACCCGAACTCACGGTAAAGAAGATGACCGACAGCGCAGGCTTCATCGGCTCACAACTGGATCAGCCGATTGACCATCGCGGCAAGCTTGGCCTGCAGCGAACCGCGCGGGGCGAGGTCTTTGGCAGCGGGAACCTGTGCGGGTTCGCGCGGTGGCAGATAGCGATTGACCGGCCGAAACCCGAGCTTCTCAAACAGCGGCTGACCGTCGCGCTCGCGACTCAGCGTCGAGACTGCTGAGGCCGGATCGTCGAAATCGCCGAAATGACGGGCATGCGACGGGCAGGCCAGCACGCAGGCCGGCTGACGCTCGGCGATCGGCAGGGCCTGATCGTAAATGCGATCGACGCACAGCGTGCACTTGCGCATCACGCCTTCATTGCGATCGAGCTCGCGCGCACCATAGGGGCAGGCCCAGGCGCAGTAGTTGCAGCCCATGCATTTTTCGGGGTCGATCAGGACGATCCCGTCTTCGGCCCGCTTGTAGGACGCACCGGTGGGGCAGACCGTGACGCAGTCGGCGTCTTCGCAGTGCATGCAAGACATCGGCACATTCAGGGTCTTGCTGGCCGGATAGTCGCCAACCTCGTAGTGGCGAACCCGGTTGAACCACACGCCCGAGGGCTGCGCACCGTGGGCATCGTAATCGGGCGCGCCGCCCGCCATCAGGCTCTCGCCGTTCCACTCCTTGCAGGCGGTGGCGCAGGCGTGACAGCCGACACACACATCGAGATCAATGACCAGTCCGAGCTTCATGAGTCCTCCGCAGGCGGTGCGCTCTGATCGTCGTCCTTGAGCACCCGCACTTTCAGGTCGTACCAGGCCGCCTGCCCGGTCACCGGGTCGCTGTTGGTCAGACTCGCTTCGCCCGGGCGCGACGGCAGGGTCTCGCTGATCAGGTGATTGAGCAGGAAACCGGCATTCGATTCGGTCGCCTTCTTCGACAGCCCCCAGGTGCCGGCCATCTTGCCGATCGCATTCCAGGTCCAGACGGTGTTGCGCTCGCAGCCCTGCATGGTCTTGAGCTGGCAGCGGATGCTGCGCCGGGGCGCGTCGGCGTGCATGCGGGCATTGGCCGGCGTGCCGGGCTGCGGTGCCACCGGCGCATACATCGATTCGACCCGCACCCAGTCGCCGTCGGCCAGCCCCTTTTCGGTCGCCATCTGCTCGTTCATGTAGAGCAGGTTGAGCGACATGATCTGGCGCAGCCAGGCGTTCTGGCTGTCCCAGGAGTGGTACATCACCATCGGGCGCTGCGTGATCGCATGAAAGGGGAAGTCGTCGGGCTGATCCGGCCCGGTCGGAACCGTCTCGAGCGGCGGGTACCAGAAAGGCAGCGGATCGAAGTAGCGCGCCAGGCGCTCGCGATCCTCCGGACGCGTCGGGCGAGGGCCGTCGTAGAGGCCTTGGCCTGCCAGCCGGAACTTCTGCATCGGCTCGCTGTAGAGCTGCATCACGATCGGCTCGGCGCGGCCGATGAAGCCGGCGCGCGCAGCCTCTTCGAGATAATCGCGATTGGCAAAGCGCATGTACTTCATCGAATCGGGCCAGTGGTGCGCAAAGAAGGCCTTGCCTTCGATATAGGCCTCCCACTGCTTCGGATTGGGTTCGCCCACCAGCGGCTTGTCGCCCTTCTCACCGCGCCAGCCGGCCAGAAAGCCGATGCCGGGCGCACGTTCGTAGCGCAGGATGAAGTCGCGGTAATCCTCGAATCGGCGCACGCCGGGTGCATCGGTGAAGGCCGGAAAATTCAGACGTCCGGCGAGCTCGACCAGCACATCCTGCCAGGGCCTGACATCCCGGTCGGGGACGATCAATGGATGACGGATGGCGTCGGCCGCGGCATCGGGCTCGGAAATCGGGCGATCGAGCATCGAGATCGCATCGAAACGCTCGAGATAGGTGGTATCAGGCAGCACCAGATCGGCGTAGCGAACCGTTTCTGAGTCGAAGGCATCGGCCACCACCACGAAAGGAATTTTGTAGTCGCCGGCCTCATTGCGCGCAGCCAGCATCGCCTGCGTGCCGGTGGTATTCATCGAGGAGTTCCAGGCCATGTTGGCCATGAACAGCATCAGCGTGTCGATCGGATAGGGATCGGACTCGAAGGCATTGCGGATGACCATGTGCATCAGGCCATGGGCGGCCAGCGGGCTCTCCCAGGAATAGGCCTTGTCGATGCGCAAGGGCTCGCCGGCGGCATCGATTGCGAGGTCTTCGGGGCGGGTCGGAAACCCGAGCGGCATGCGCGCCAACGCGGTGTCGGGCGCATTGATGCGGGCGATGTCGTTTTCGGGGAGTTGCAGCGGCGGGATCGGCTTGGGAAAGGGCGCACGCGAGCGGAAGTTGCCGGGCCCATCCAGCGCACCGAGCAGCATCTGAATGAGGTGCAATGCGCGACAGGTCTGGAAGCCATTGCTGTGCGCCGAGACCCCACGCATCGCATACATGGCCACCGGCCGCCCGATCACCTTGTCGTGCTTGACACCCCAGGCATCGGTCCAGGCAATCGGCAACTCGATGGTCTGCTCGAAAGCGACCTGCGCCATGTCGAGCGCGATTTTTTCGATCTGCTCGGCCGGCACGCCGCAGCGATCGGCCACCGCCTCGGGCGAATACTCGTCCGACAGGGCGCGCTCGGCCATCAGTGACATCGATGTGCGAACCCGCTCGCCGCCGGGCGCGACAAACTCGCCAAAGAGCGCCGGGGTGGCGCCGGGTGCCATCGGCACCGGCATCTTCAGACGCTGGTCCCACAGCAGCGGCTGGCCCAGCTCGTTGCGCAAAAACAGGCCGTCGCGTGAGGTGCCCGGCGCCTGGATGACCAGCCAGGGCGCATTGGTATAGCGCACCAGGAAGTCCCAGTCGAAGCGCTCGCGGCTGAGCAGCACATGGGCGATGGCCAGCGCCAGCAGCCCGTCGGTGCCGGGTCGGATCGGCACCCATTCATCGGCAATCGCCGAATAACCGGTGCGCACCGGATTGATCGACACGAACTTTGCGCCATTGCGCTTGAGCTTTTCCAGGCCGATCTTGATCGGATTGCTGGCGTGGTCTTCGGCCACGCCCCACATCAGGAAGTAGCGCGCGCGATCCCAGTCAGGGGCACCAAACTCCCAGAAGGAATAGCCGATCGAATAAAGGCCCGCGGCCGCGATGTTGACCGAGCAAAAGCCGCCATGCGCCGCCCAGTTGGGCGTGCCGAACTGCTGGGCCCACAGACCGGTGAGCGCCTGCATCTGATCGCGCCCGGTAAAGAACGCCAGCTTGCGCGGCTCGGTGGCGCGGATGCGGGCCAGCCGCTCGGTGAGCAGATCGAGGGCATCGTCCCAGCTGATCGGATCGAAGATGCCGGCGCCGCGCTCGGTGCCCGGACGGCGGATCATCGGATGACTGAGTTTGGCCGGCGAGTTCTGCTTCATGATGCCGGCGCTGCCCTTGGCACAGAGCACGCCGTCGTTCACCGGATGGCCAGGCGTGCCCTGGATGAATCGCACCGTGCTGCGTGCAGGCGAATCGGGCGTGGCCGGATGATCCTGCAGCGTGACCTGGATGCCGCAGCGACAGGCGCACATATAGCAGGTGCTGTGGGCGATGCGCTGCGTCGAACGGTCTTCGAGTTGCAGCGGGGCGTCGGCGGCCGGCGTGAGCGGCGTCATCACCGCGTCGAACCCGCTGAGGACGCATCGGACACATCCGACAAAGCGGTCGCTGCAGACTCAAGGCCTGATGACTCGGACACCAGTCGGGCGAAACGGGTCAGATCGACATTGCCGCCGCTCAGGATCACGCCGACTCGCCGACCGGTGACCGGCACCGCTGCGGTGAAGGCTGCCGCGGCAGCCAGGGCGCCGGTTGGCTCGACCACCATCTTCATGCGCTCGGCGATGAATCGCATCGCGCTGATCAGCGCATCGTCGCTCACGGTCACGATGCCGGCAGCACGCTTGCGAATCACCTCGAAATTGAGATCGCCCAGGCGCTGGGTCTGGGCACCATCGGCAATCGTCTGCGGCACGTCGATCTTGATGACGCGACCGGCGGCCAGCGACTGCTGACCATCGTTGCCCGCCTCGGGCTCGACACCCCAGACCGCACAGCGCGGCGACTTTGCAGCGGCCGCGAGCGCCGATCCTGCGGTGAGACCGCCACCCCCCAGACACACCAGCAGCAGATCGAGCTCGCCGACCTCTTCGAAAAGCTCGAGTGCCGCCGTGCCGGCACCTGCGATCACGTCGGCATGGTCATAGGGTGGGATCAGGGTGAGGCCGCGCTCAAGGGCGAGCTGCCTGCCGATCGCCTCGCGATCATCCCGAAACCGGTCATAGAGCACCACGTCGCCGCCATAGCCTCGCGTGGCGGCGAGCTTGGCCGCAGGCGCATCGGAAGGCATCACGATGCAGGCGGGCGCACCCAGCAGCGACGCGGACAAGGCAATCGCCTGGGCATGATTGCCCGATGAATAGGTCACCACGCCCGCCGCGCGCCTGGCCGGCGGCAATGCCGCAATCGCGTTATAGGCGCCGCGAAACTTGAAGGCGCCGCCGCGCTGCAGGTTCTCGCACTTGAAAAACAGCTGAGCGCCGCTGGCGGCATCGGCCGTTCGTGAACTCAGGACCGGGGTTCGATGGGCAACGCCGGCAAGGCGCGCCGCGGCGGCCTGCAGGTCTTGGAGGTCGGGCAATGGCATTCGCAGGATGCTACACGCCCGCGCTGCCGATTCGCCCCGACCGCCGTGACGCTCATGTCGTTTTATCCCTCCGGGACGGCCTGCTGCAACCGGGTTGGACTAAAGTGAGGCGCTTGTTTCCTGAGGTGATTGCCGGTCATGCCGCTTTCGACCATCGTGCTCGGCGGCTATCTCGGCGCCGGCAAGACCACCCTGCTCAATCATCTGCTGCGCCATGCGCAGGGACGGCGCATCGCGGTGATGGTCAATGACTTCGGCGACATCGGCATCGATGCCGATCTGATCGAATCGACCGATGGCGAGGTGATGAGCCTCGCGGGCGGATGCATCTGCTGCAGCGTCGGCAGCGATCTGGTGGCAGCCCTGATGGCCCTGCCGCAACGCGTCCCGCCACCCGACCTGGTGCTGATTGAAACCAGTGGCGTGGCCCTGCCGGGGTCGGTCGCGCGCGGTGCACGCCTGGCACCGGGCATCGAGATCGATGCCGTGGTGGTGCTGGTCGATGCCGAGACCATTCGCCTCCGCGCGAAAGATCGACATGTCGGCGATACCGTCGTGCAGCAACTGGCCGAGGCCGACCTGCTCGTGCTCAACAAGATCGACCTGGTCGACGCGCCGGCGCTCGCCGCGACTCGCCACTGGCTGGCGGGCATCGCCCCACACACACGAATCATCGAGTCGGTCGAAGCCGGCGTACCGGCCGAACTGATCCTGGGCCTGGCCGATGAGGGCGGGGCATCGGGATTGCCGTCGGCGCTGTCGACGCTCACCTCGACAGCAGACCCATCGCCCGGCGACGCTGCGTCGGCATTCGATCCGGGCAGCGGCGAGCGTCGCCTGCGGCCAACCCGGTCCATGGCGGCCGGCGATCGCTTCGAGACCTTCAGCTTTCAAATCGCCGGGCGGCTCGATGCCCAGGCGCTGGCCGCCGCCCTGTGCAATCCGGCGACGGGGGTGCTGCGCGCCAAGGGCCTGGTGCAAGGGCTCGACGGCCAGGCCCTGCTGATCCAGACCGTGGGGGCGCGTTCGCGGGTCAGCCCTGCCGCCGGCAGGCTGATGGGTGCCGGGCAACCCGCCCGCCTGGTCGTCATCGGTCTGCACGACACGCTCGATGCCGGGCAGATCAACGCGCTGCTCGAGAACGCGGTACGCGAGCACTGAGCAGGCCACTGAGCAGGCCACTGAGCAGGTCCACTGAGCAGCCCCACCGAGCCAGACCGTTACACTGCCGAGGCCATGTCCACAATCGCAAGCGTCGCCAAACGATTTGCCTATGCCCTTGCGCTGATCTTCGCAGTGCTGACGGTCAATTTCGTGCTGATCCATGCCGCGCCCGGCGACCCCGCCATGGTGATCGCAGGCGAAATGGGCGGCGCCGACCAGGCCACGCTCGACCAGATCCGCGTCGCCTACGGCCTGGACAAGCCGATCTTCGAGCAGTACACCACCTACATCGGGCGCGCCGTGAGCGGCGATCTCGGCCAGTCCTACATCTACAACCAGCCGGTGATCAAGCTCATCCTGCAGCGACTGCCGGCCACCGTCCTGCTGGTGCTGACCGCGCTGCTCACAGCCATCGTCATCGGCACACTTGCCGGCGTCTGGGCCTCGCGCCGACCTCAGAGCCTGGGCAGCGGCGCGGTCACCGTGATGTCGCTGGTGGGTTATTCAATGCCCACCTTCTGGACCGGCATCCTGCTGGTCCTGCTCTTTGGCAAGGTCATCCCGATCATGCCGATCTCCGGCATGCGCGATGTCCGCATCTATGGCGGATGGTGGGTCACCAGCCTCGACGTCCTGCATCACCTGGTCCTGCCGGCCTTCACGCTGGCCATCGTCTACATGGCGCAATACAGCCGGC
This sequence comes from uncultured Burkholderiales bacterium, assembly GCA_903903975.1. Taxonomy (GTDB): domain Bacteria; phylum Pseudomonadota; class Gammaproteobacteria; order Burkholderiales; family Burkholderiaceae_E; genus UBA4615. Next base: position 20,591 of record CAIVAS010000220.1, on the reverse strand, counting down.
TGTCGCGCGCCAGCATGCTGGAGGTGCTGAGTGCCGACTACATCCGCACGGCCCGCGCCAAAGGGCTCTCCGAGCGACTGGTCATCTGGAAGCATGCCCTGCGCAATGCGCTGATGCCGGTGGTCACCATTGCAGGGCTGCAGTTCGGCAATCTGATTTCGGGCGCGGTGCTGGTCGAGACGGTCTTCTCCTGGCCCGGACTGGGCACGCTGGCCTTCGAATCGATTCTCGGGCGCGATTACCCGACTTTGCTGGGGGTGCTGTTCTTTTCCTCGGTGCTGGTGATTGCAGCCAATCTGATGACCGACTTCACCTACCGCCTGATCGACCCCCGATTGCGAAACCGCTGATCACGATGTCAGACACCCGCCAATCAGCGCCATCCATGCCAAGCCCGACTGCGCCGCCAGGGCCTGCTGCGACCGTGCTGTCGCCGTCCAAAGAAGCCTGGCGGGTGTTTCGGCGCAACAAGGCCGCGATGCTGGGGCTGATCCTGCTGGCACTGGTGATTCTGACGATGCTGCTTGGCCCCTCGCTCTATCCGGTGCCGGCCTTCGACATCTCGGGCAAGCCCTTCACCGGCCCCTTCGAGATGGCCTCGCTGCCGCTGGGCTCGGACTATCTGGGGCGCGACATTCTCGCCGGCATGGTGGTCGGCGGCCGCGCCACGCTAACGGTCGGTCTGGCCGCAGCCGCCATCACGGTGAGCATCGGCCTGACCGTCGGCGCACTGGCCGGCTATTTCGGCGGCTGGGTCGACGAGTTGCTCTCGCGCATCGCCGAGATCTTCCAGGTGATGCCCTCACTGCTTTTTGCCATGGTGCTGATGACGCTCTTCGATCCGTCGCTCACCACCGCGATCATTGCCATCGGCATGGTCACCTGGACCTCGACCGCGCGACTGGCACGCGCCGAATTCATGCGCCTGCGCAAACTCGACTATGTGAACGCCGCACGCGCCATGGGCGCCGGACCGGTGCGGCTGATGGTGCGCGAAATCCTGCCGAATGCCGGGCCGCCGCTGATCGTCTCGGCCACCCTGATCATCGGCGTGGCGATCCTCTTTGAGGCCGGCCTGAGCTATCTCGGCCTGTCTGATCCCAATGTGATGAGCTGGGGGCTGATGATCGGCTCGAACCGCAAATACGTGCTCGACGCCTGGTGGGCGGTGACCTTCCCGGGGCTGGCAATCTTTCTCACGGTCCTGGCGGTCAGTCTGGTGGGCGACGGCCTGAACGATGCGCTCAACCCGAGGCTGCATCAGCGATGACCGGGCGCGATCCGATGCCGGGCACAGGCCAGGAAGCACCGCTGCTGGACGTCGACGGGCTGTCGGTCGAATTCCAGACCCGCGAGGGCGTTGCGCGCGTGCTCGAGTCGATCTCGTTTTCGCTTGCGCGCGGCCAGACCCTCGGGGTGGTCGGCGAGTCGGGCTGCGGCAAGAGCATGACCGCACTCGCGCTGATGCGCCTGATTCCGCAGCCGCCAGGTCGCATCGTCGCCGGCAAGGTTCGCTTCGAAGGCACCGACCTGCTCGGGCTCAGCGATGCCGCCATGCGTGAAGTGCGCGGCAATCGGGTGTCGATGATCTTCCAGGAGCCGATGACCTCGCTCAATCCGGTCTTCAACGTGGGCGAGCAGATTGCCGAAGCGGTGCGCCTGCACCAGCGACTCGACCGGCGCGCAGCGCGCGAGCGGGCGATCGAGATGCTCGAGGCGGTCGGTATTCCGGCCGCCCGCAAACGGGTCGACGACTATCCTCACCAGTTCTCGGGTGGCATGCGACAGCGGGTCATGATCGCGATGGCGCTCGCCTGCAACCCGTCAGTGCTGATTGCCGACGAACCGACCACCGCGCTCGACGTCACCGTGCAGGCCCAGATCTTCGATCTGATCTCGGACCTGCGAAGCCGCACCGGCACCGCGGTCATCCTGATCACGCACGACATGGGCGCGATCGCGGAAATGGCCGATCGCGTGGCAGTGATGTATGCCGGGCGCATCGTCGAGGAAGGCGCCACCGCCGATGTGCTCGCCAATCCCCTGCATCCCTACACGCGCGGCCTGATCGCCTGCGCACCCGGTCGCCGCACCGCCGCCCATGGCGAGCCGCTCGAAGAAATCAGCGGCACCGTGCCCTCGCTGCTCGAGCGGCGCGAGGGTTGCGCCTTTGCCGATCGCTGCCGCGATGTGATGCCAAAATGCCGCGTCGGTCTGCCGGGCGAAACGCGTCTGGCGCAAGGCAAGCGACGGGTCCTGTGCTGGCTGCATGCCGACGCGAGCGCGCCTGGCGCAGGCGGGGCCTCATGAATCAGCCGCTGCTCGAGGTTCAGGACCTGCGCGTGCATTTCCCGATCGGCGGCGGGCTGATCGGCAAGCCCCGCGCATGGGTGCGCGCGGTCGACGGGGTGAGCTTTTCAGTACCGCGCGGCACCACCTTCGGCATCGTGGGCGAGAGCGGCTCGGGCAAGAGCACCACCGCACTCGCGGTGATGCGGCTTGTCAGACACACCGGCGGATCGATCCGGCTCGAAGACGACGACATCGGCACACTCGAAGGCGATGCCCTGCGCCAGGCTCGGCGCCGGTTTCAGATGGTCTTCCAGGATCCTTATGCCTCGCTCAACCCGCGCAAGCGCGCCGGCGACGCGGTCCGTGAGGCGCTCGACCTGATGGCCTATGGTGAGCCGCAGGCGCGACCTGCCCGCGTGGCCGAGCTCTTTGCCCAGTGCGGCCTGCGCCCCGAACAGCAGAGGCTCTTTCCGCACCAGTTCTCGGGCGGCCAGCGCCAGCGCATCGTGCTCGCCCGGGCACTCGCCGCCAACCCCGAACTCCTGGTGTGCGATGAGCCGGTCTCGGCGCTCGATGTGGCCATCCAGGCGCAGATCCTCAACCTGATGCAGCGCCTGCAGAAGGCGCTCGGGCTGACCTATCTCTTCATCTCGCACGACCTCGGCGTCATCCGCCATATGTGCGATCAGGTGGCGGTGATGTATCTCGGCGTGATCGTCGAGCAGGCCGACCGCGAATCGCTGTTCGCGCGCCCGCTTCATCCCTACACGCTGGCGCTGTGGTCGGCCGCGCCCTCCTTCGACCCGGCTGCGCGCGGCCGGGCCCAGCGTATCCGGCTGCAGGGCGATCCGCCAAGCCCGATCGACATCCCGCCCGGCTGCCGCTTCGCCGGCCGATGTCCGGTGGCCCAGACACGCTGCCACACCGAAGCGCCCCTGCTGCGCGAGGTGCTGCCCGGTCACCGGATCGCCTGCCACCGGGTGAGCGACGACGGCAAGCCAGACTACGAGCTGCCGGCCACCATCGGCTAGCATCACCACAAAGCCGCCCGCCCGAACTGCACGGCCGATCCCAACACAACCAGGAGACCCCCATGAATCGTGTCGACAACAAAGTCGCCATCGTCACCGGCGCAGCCGGTGGCATCGGCTCAGCCACCTGCCGCCTGCTGGCCGCAGCCGGTGCCACCGTGATTGCCACCGACCTGCGCGACGCAGACGGCAAAACGCTGGTCGAAGGCATCACCTCCAAGGGCGGCAAGGCGCTCTTCATCCGGCACGACGTGACCGATGACGACCAGTGGGCCGCCGTCTTCGCCCAGGCGATCGGTGCTTTCGGTCAGGTCGATGTGCTGGTCAACAATGCCGGCATTTTCCGGCATGGCCGCACCGAGGACGCCGACGCTTCGGCCATCCAGGAAATGTTCGACGTCAACTTGAAGAGCGTGGTGCTCGGCACCCAGCATGCCTACCGGGCCATGAAGCAGCGACCCAAGGATGCAACGCCGGCCGCGATCGTGAACCTCTCGTCGGTGGCGGGCCTGATCGGCTCGCCGAACTCGACGCTCTATTGCCTGAGCAAGGGCGGTGTGCGCCTCTTTACCAAGGCCTGCGCGATGGAAGCCGCGCAGCTCGGCTACAACATCCGGGTGAATTCAGTGCATCCCGGCATCGTCGATACCGACATGGCCCAGGGCGTGGCTCAGGCGATGCGCGGACGCGGCGTGCCGGAGGCATCGATCAAACAGGCGATGGCCGGTGCGCATCCGCTCAACCGCATGGCGCAGGCCGACGATATCGCCCGCGGCATACTCTACCTCGCCTCGGACGACTCATCGTTCATGACCGGATCGGAACTGGTCATCGACGGTGGCATGACCGCCCGATAAAGCCCTGCCGGGCGCCCCTTGCCGGGCAAGGAAGCGCCGCTCAGGGGTCAATCAAGGGTCGATCAGGACAGCGGGAATCGCACCGCCGCGCTCGCATCGAGCGCGCCTTCGCCTCGTGCAATCGCGGCATCGAAGAGCGCGATCACCGCAGGCATGACTGCCAGATCAACACCGTGGCGCTTGGCTTCCTCGACCATCAGCCAGGCGTCCTTGCGAGCCATGGCCACCTCGAACGAGGGCTTGCTGTAATCGCCGTTGACGATGCGCGCGGCACGCGTCGGCAGCATGGCGCCCGGGTTGAAGCTGGCAAAGAGCTGCATCGCTTCGGCCGGCGGGATGCCGACCGAGTGGGCCAGCCGGGCCACATCACCCAGCACGCCCGACATGCCGATCAGGGTCAGATTGCCGAAGAGCTTGAACGAGGCGGCGCGCTCGGGCGCCTCACCCATCCAGACCACCTTGCCGGTCATGCGCTCGAGCATCGGCGTGATCTCGGCGCACGCCGCCTTGTCGCCCGACACCAGCATCAGGCCGGTACCTTCCTGGCAATTGACCGGCGACATGAAGACCGGTGCATGCACGAAGTGCCGGCCGCGCGCGGCCCAGCGTGCGGCACGCTCGGCGGTGGGCGTGGTGGCGGTCGTGGTGTGATCGATGATCCAGGTCGAGGGTGGGATGAGGCCGGCCAGCGGCTCGAGCACCCCATCGACCGAGGCGTCATCCGACAGCGACAGATGAATGCGATCGACGCCGCGGACCGCATCGGCCGCATCGACGAAGGCGTTTGCTCCCTCGGACTTCAGCGTGGCGGTGCGCGCAGCGGTCCGGTTCCAGACATTGACGGTGTGGCCGACTGACATCATCCGGCGAACGAAGCCGGTGCCCATCAGGCCGGTTCCGAGAAAGGCGATTTTCATTGGGTGTCTCCTGTTTTTTTCTGGCAGTCGATCAATAGGTCGCGAGCACTTTGCGCAGCGTGCCGACGATCTGGTCGATATGGTGCTTTTCAGCGATGAAGGGCGGCGCGAGGATCAGCGAGTCGCCGGTGGATTTGAGATTGAGGTTGGCATCAAAGAGCGCCTTCTGGGCCTCGTGGCCGCGGGCGCCCGGCGCCTTGCCGGCGGTCGACAGTTCAACGGCTGCCATCATCCCGACGCCGCGGATATCCACCACGCAGGGCAGATCGCGCAGCGAATAGACCGCGTCCAGAAAGTAAGGCGACATGGCTGCGGCACGGCCGATGAGGTCTTCGCGCTCGAAGATATCCATCATGGCCAGGCCGGCAGCGCAGGCGGCCGGATGCGCCGAATAGGTGTAGCCGTGGAAGAACTCGATACCCTGGGCCGGGCCGGCCTCGGTAATGGTGTCGTAGACGTCCTGGCGAGCCGCCACTGCACCCATCGGCTGCGCGCCGTTGGTGATCGCCTTGGCCATGGTCAGAAGGTCGGGGGTCACGCCGAAGGCCTGGGCACCGAAGGGCGCCCCCATCCGGCCCCAGCCGGTGATGACTTCGTCAAAGACCAGCAGGATGCCATGCTGATCGCAGATGGCACGAAGCTTTTCGAGATAGCCCTTGGGCGGAGGCAAACATCCGAAGCTGCCGGCGGTGGGTTCGACGAAGACCGCCGCGATGTTGTCGCCGCCGACCATCGTGCAGATGCGCGCAAGATCATCGGCCAGATCGGCACCGGTCTCGGGCTGGCCGCGCACGAATTTGTTTTCGGGCAGCGCGGTATGGCGCATGAAATGCACGCCGGGCAGGCCAACGCCGAAAGTGCGCCGGTTATTGACCATGCCGGAGAGCGCCACACCGCCCATATTGACGCCGTGATAGGCACGCTCGCGCGACACGAAAAGCTGACGATGGCCCTGACCGCGGATGCGGTGAAAGGCGAGCGCCATCTTCATGGCGGTATCGACCGACTCCGAACCGGAGCCCACGAAAAAGACCCGGTTCATGCCGGCCGGCGTGAAATTGGTGATGCGCTGGGCGAGCTCGAAAGCCTTGGGCTGGGCACGGGTGAAGGGCATCGAATAATCGAGCGTGGTCAGCTGCTCATACACCGCTTTGGCGATCTCGGGGCGGCAATGGCCGGCCGCGACGCAAAACAGGCCCGACGAGGCATCGATGACCTGATCGCCGTTGGGCTTGTAGAGCCAGACGCCCTCGGCGCGCACGAACATGCGCGGCTCCTGCTTGAACTCCTTGTTCGGCGAAAAGGGCATCCAGAAGTTCTGGCGTGCATCAACTTCAAGCAGGGGATCGGCGTGGCCCATGACATGACTCCGGTCGTCAGTGAATGATTGCGGTCACCAGTCTATCGTGGTGGTAATGGCTTCAGCGGCCTGGCGCAGGGCCGGCAGATATTCCAGACCCTGTTCGGGCCTCATCCGGGTTGTCGGTGCCTGGACGGCGAGGCCCGCGACCACCTTGCCATCGGCATTGCGCACTGGCACCGCGATGCAGCAGATGCCGGGCAGGTACTCCTCGTTATCGATCGAATAGCCGCGTTCGCGGATCGCATTGAACTCGGCATTCAGGCGCTTGGCATCGGTGAGGGTGTGGGCGGTATGCGCGATCAGCGGCGTTTGCGTCAGGAATCGGTCGCGGCTTCGCTTGGGCATCGCCGACAGGAAGAGCTTGCCGCTTGCCGAGGCATAGAGCGGCACGCGTGAACCCGCGCCAAACTGCACCCGCAGTGGCCAGGCGGTCTCGACTCGGTCGAGGTAGAGCACGGTGTTGCCATTGGGAATAGTGAGATTGCAGGTCTCGCCCACTTCTTCGACCAGTTCCTCGAGGATGGCCCGGCGACTCGAGCGGCTGGGCGACCCGAGCAGCACCTGACCGGCAAAGCGGTTCAGACGCTCGGCGAATCCATAACGCTTGGTGTCAGGCTCGCGAGCGACGATGCCGGCGTGCTCCAGGGTACCGAGGATGCGCAGCACGGTCGGCTTGGGTAATCCGACCGAATGAGCGATTTCGGCCAACTGGGGCGGGCGGTCGTGTTCGGACAGGACTTCAAGGATCCGAATGGCTCGCAATACCGCCGACCCCGCCGGAATATCGGTCTGGGCTTCTTCCACAATCGTCATGCTGGGTGTCTCCATCGCTGATCGGCTGGGGGCTTGGAGCCCACTCCGATTTATGGGTTACCGACTGGTTCGAAAATCATTTTAAGCGAAATCGGAATTTTGGTGCGTTGCAAGCCCCGACAGCCCACTTGCCAGCCCCCTGTGGCGATGATCGTCGCGGTGACTCCTGGCGTCCCGAGCTTGCCTGGCGCGGTGTAGCGGATAATGCGGAGTTGACCTTTTGTCCCATGACCCCGCGTGCCCTGTGCGCGCCTCAAGACGCCCCGAGCATGCAAGAACGTTACCTTCCCGCCGAGATCGAAGCCTCGGTGCAGCAGCACTGGTCGGCCACCGACGCCTACCGCGCTATCGAACACGATCCGCGCTTTCCGAAGGGCAAGTACTACGCCTGTTCGATGCTGCCCTACCCCTCCGGCAAGCTGCACATGGGTCATGTGCGCAATTACACGATCAACGACGTCATCTATCGCCACCTGCGCATGAACGGCTACAACGTCCTCATGCCGATGGGCTGGGACGCCTTCGGCCTGCCGGCCGAAAACGCTGCGATGAAAAACGGTGTGGCGCCGGCCGCCTGGACCCGGGACAACATCGCGCACATGAAAAAGCAGATGCAGGCGATGGGTCTGGCGATCGACTGGTCACGCGAGATGGCCGCCTGCGATCCGGCCTATTACAAATGGAACCAGTGGCTGTTCCTGCGCATGCTCGAGCGCGGCATCGCCTATCGCAAGACGCAGACCGTCAACTGGGATCCGGTTGATCAGACGGTGCTGGCCAACGAGCAGGTCATCGACGGGCGCGGCTGGCGCACCGGCGCGGTGGTCGAAAAGCGCGAAATCCCCGGCTACTACCTCAAGATCACCGACTACGCCCACGAGTTGCTCGATCAGGTCGAGAACGATCTCGAGGGCTGGCCCGAGCGCGTGAAGATCATGCAGGCCAACTGGATCGGCCGCTCGATCGGGGTTCGCTTCGCCTTCCCGCATACCTTGCGCGACGGCCAGGGCGAGCCGGTCGGCGACGGCAAGCTGCATGTCTTTACCACCCGTGCCGATACGATCATGGGGGTCACCTTCGTCGCGGTGGCACCCGAGCATCCGTTGGCCAGTCTTGCCGCCGCCGCAAGCGAGGCAGTTGCCGCCTTCGTCGAGACCGCGCGCCAGGGATCGGTGATGGAAGCCGACATGGCCACGATGGAAAAAAAGGGCATCGCCACCGGGCTCTTCGTGAATCACCCGATCACCGGCGATCCACTTGAAGTCTGGGTCGGCAACTATGTGCTGATGAGCTACGGCGATGGCGCGGTCATGGGCGTGCCGGCCCACGATGAACGCGACTTCGCCTTTGCCCGCAAATACAGCCTGCCGATCCGTCAGGTGGTGGCGCGCAGCGGCGGACATCGCGCGGGCGAAGACGCCTTTACCGACCAGCACTGGCAAGCCTGGTACGAAGACAAGTCGAATGTTGTGTGCGTGAACTCCGGCGCCCTCGACGGGCTGGGCTATGAGGCAGCCATCGATGCGGTCGCCGCCGATCTGGCCGCCCGGGGCCTGGGCGACAAACGCATCCAGTACCGGCTGCGAGACTGGGGCATCTCGCGCCAGCGCTATTGGGGCACACCGATCCCGATCATCCACTGCACCGACTGCGGTCCGGTTCCGGTGCCGGATGACCAGTTGCCGGTGGTGCTGCCCGACGACCTGGTGCCCGACGGCAGCGGCAATCCGCTGGCCAAGGACGAGCGCTTCCTCAAGTGTGTCTGCCCGTCCTGCGGCAAGCCCTCACGCCGCGAAACCGACACCATGGATACCTTTGTCGATTCGGCCTGGTACTACATGCGCTACTGCTCGCCGGGCAACGACTCGGCGATGGTCGACGAACGCGCCGATTACTGGATGCCGATGGACCAGTACATCGGCGGCATCGAACACGCCGTGCTGCATCTGCTCTATGCACGTTTCTGGACGCGTGTGATGCGCGATGTCACTGGCACAGTGACGGCCGACCCGGCGCGCGGCCTGGTGACCTTCGACGAGCCCTTCACCCGCCTGCTGTGTCAGGGGATGGTGCTGAACCATCTTTATTCGCGCAAGAACGAGCGGGGCGGCATCGAATATTTCTGGCCGGAGGACGTCACCGACGTGCATGGCCCGGATGGCCGCGTCACCCATGCGGTGCTCAAGTCCGATGGCTCGCGTGTCGAGTACGAAGGCGTGGGCACGATGTCGAAGTCGAAGAACAACGGCGTCGACCCGCAGTTGCTGATCGACCGCTATGGCGCCGATACCGCGCGGCTTTTCGTGATGTTTGCCAGTCCGCCCGAGCAGACCCTCGAGTGGTCGGACAGCGGCGTCGAGGGCGCAAGCCGATTCCTGCGGCGATTCTGGGCCTTCTGCCATGCCTCTCGTGGCGTCGTGTCGGGCGCGGGGTCACTGGCGAAAAGCGGCGAGCCGTCGCAGGCCGCCAAGGCGCTGCGCCGCGAGATCCACCTGATTCTCAAACAGGCCCACTACGACTACGAGCGCAAGCAATACAACACCGTCGTCTCGGCAACCATGAAGATGCTCAATGCGCTCGAGTCGGGCCGGCTCGAATCGAGCGCGGCCGACGCGGCGGCGCTGCGGGAGGTGCTGGGCATTGCCCTGCGCGTGCTCTACCCGGTCGTGCCGCATATCACCACCGAAGCCTGGGGCGCGCTGGGCTACGACCGCGAATTCGGCGAACTGCTCAACGCCCCCTGGCCGCAGGTCGATGAATCGGCGCTGGTGCAGGACGAACTCGAACTGGTCCTGCAGATCAACGGCAAGGTCCGCGGCTCGCTGCGGGTTTCGGCCAGCGCCGATCGGGCAACGATCGAGGCCGCCGCGATCGCGAGCGAGGCCTTCGTGCGCCTGTCCGAAGGGCGTGCGCCGAAGAAGGTCGTGGTGGTCCCCGGCCGACTGGTCAATCTGGTCGTCTGAGAGCGCGCGATGACACCGACCGACCACTCGCGGCGTCGCGCGCTCGCACTGGGTATCGGTGGCGGGCTGGCCGCCCTGCAGGCGGGCTGCGGATTCCAGCTGCGCGGGGCAGCCGATTTGCCCTACAAGGTCTATTTCGTCTCGGCGCCGCCGAATTCGGTGATCGGTGGCGATCTGCGCCGATCCATTCGTGCCAATGGCGCCGCGACCACCGAAGTGCGCAAGGAGGCGCAGGCCCGCCTCGACATTCTGGCTGACCTGCCCGAAAGCGAAATTTCGGCGCTCTCGACCAGCGGCCGGCCGCGCGAATACCTGCTGCGACTGCGGGTGCGCTGGCGGCTGCGCGATGTCGCCGAAAGCGATGTGATCCCGGAAAGCGAACTGGTCATGCGGCGCACCGTCACCGTGCTCGACACCCAGGGCATCGTCAATGCCGGCCAGGAAGTGCTGCTCAATCGCGACATGCGCAACGACGCGGTCCAGCAGATCCTGCGACGCCTATCGACCATGAAGCCACCGGCATGATGAGGGCCGACAGCCTGGCGGGCGCGCTTGCAAAGCTCGCCTCGCCCTCCTCGCCCTCCTCGCAGGCAAGCGCGGCGGGCCGACTGCCGGCGATCACCTGGATCGCCAGCGACGAGCCCCTGCTCGCCCTCGAAGCCGCCGACCAGGTCAGGGCCGCTGCGCGCCAGCTCGGCTTTACCGACCGGCGCGTGTTTCATGTCGAACGCGGCTTCAAGCTCGACGCCCTGCGCCATGAGGCCAACAGCCTGTCACTCTTTGCCAGTCAGCAACTGCTCGAACTGCGCCTGGCGGGCAAACCGACCAAGGAGATCGGCGAGGGGCTGGCAGCGCTGGCCCCGACGCTCTCCGACGACACCCGGCTGCTGGTGAGCAGTGGGCGGCTGGAGCGGGCCACGACCGAATCGGCCTGGTTCGGGCAACTCGAGCGGACCGGCTGGATGGTTGCGATTGCGCAGGTCGACCGCGCACGCCTGCCGGCCTGGATCGGTGAGCGACTGTCGCGTGCCGGCCAGCAGGCCGATGCACAGACCCTGCAACTGATCGCCGAACGGGTCGAAGGTAACCTGCTTGCCGCCGAGCAGGAGGTCCGCAAGCTCGGTCTGCTCTTTGGACCCGGTCCGCTGCCACCGGCCGAGGTTCGTGCGGCGGTCTTCGATGTGGCGCGCTGGGATGCCTTCGATCTGGTCGATGCCGCGCTTGCCGGCGACGCCGCGCGTGCCCTGCGCTGCCTGAATGGCCTGCGGGCCGAAGGCGTGGCGGTGCCGATGGTGCTCTGGGCAGTCGCCGATGCGGTGCGTAACCTGGTGCGACTGTCGATCGCGTCAGAGGCCGGCCGGCCGATTGCCGGTGCGATGCGTGATCTGCGCATCTGGGGAGAACGCGAGCGCCTCTACCCGCAAGCCCTGCGACGCCTGGGGCGTCCGATCCTGCGCAGTCTGATGCGGGGTTGCGCGCGCGTCGATAGAATCACCAAGGGTCTGGGAAGCGGCGACGACTGGCAGGCACTCGAAGCCGTGGCCATGGGGCTGGCGGGCGCGCCCGCGCTGGCCCTGCAGGCTGACGCGGCGCTGGCCACCTGATCCGATGCTGACTCGATCCTGATCCGATTCAGATCAGTTCCCGATGCGAGCGAATCCATCAATGAGAGAGGTCCGACCATGAACACGATTGCCGATCCGACGCTCGATGTCGCCCGCTATGTCGATCAGGTCGGCGCACGTGCCCGGGCCTGCGCCCGCGAGATGGCCCGAGCCAGCAGCGCCGCCAAAAACGCCGCCCTGCTCGCCGGTGCCTCGGCCATCCGACGCCATGCCGACCAACTTGTGCAGGCCAATGCGCTCGACCTGGCCACTGCCCGGCAGGCCGGCCACGATGCCGCCTTCGTTGACCGTCTGGCACTGACCCCCGCCGTGATCGAATCGATGGCTCAGGGCCTGGAGCAGATCGCGGCACTCGCCGATCCGGTGGGCGAGATGACCGACCTGCGCCTGCGGCCGTCGGGCATCCAGGTTGGCCGCATGCGGGTGCCGCTGGGTGTAATCGGCATCATCTACGAGTCACGACCGAACGTGACCATCGACGCCGCCGGCCTGTGCATCAAATCGGGCAATGCCACCATTCTGCGAGGCGGCTCCGAAGCGATCCACAGCAATAAAGCGCTTGCCGAACTGATCCGCGAAGGACTGGTCGGCGCGGGTCTGCCAGCCGACGGTGTGCAGCTCATCGCGACCACCGACCGGGCGGCAGTCGGCGCCCTGATCACCAGCCCGCAATGGGTCGACGTCATCGTGCCGCGCGGCGGCAAGTCGCTGATCGAGCGCATCTCGAACGACGCAAAGGTGCCGGTGATCAAGCACCTTGACGGTATCTGCCATGTCTATATCGACGACCAGGCCGACCTCGACAAGGCGGTGGCCATCGCCGACAACGCCAAGACCCAGCGCTATTCGCCCTGCAACACCATGGAGACCCTGCTGGTCCACCAGGCGGTGGCCGATCAGGTGCTCCCCGGGCTTTGCCGCATTTATGCCGACAAGGGCGTTGAGCTGCGCGGCGACGAGGCCACGTGTTCGATCCTCGCGAAAACCGACATCGGCTGCCTCGCCGCTACCGAGGAAGACTGGTCGACCGAATACCTTGCGCCGATCCTGTCAATCAGGGTGCTCGACGGCTTGGATGCCGCCATTGAGCACATCACCCGCTACGGCTCGCAGCACACCGATGCGATCGTCACCGAAAACCACTCGCGGGCGATGCGGTTCGTGCGCGAGGTCGACTCGGCCAGCGTCATGATCAATGCTTCGACACGCTTTGCCGACGGCTTCGAATTCGGGCTGGGCGCCGAGATCGGCATCTCGACCGACAAGCTTCATGCCCGCGGTCCAGTCGGTCTCGAAGGCCTGACCTCGCAGAAGTGGGTGGTCTTCGGATCCGGGCAGATCAGGCGCTGAAATCAGGCACTGAGCTGAGGCACCGTGCCGAGGTAGTCGCGCTTGCCGATCTCGACGCCGTTATGGCGAAGCAGGTCGTAGGCCGTGACCACATGGAAGTAGAAGTTGGGCATCGCCCAGCGCGTCAGGAAGGTCTGGCCATCGAAGGCATAGGTCTGCGCGCGGGTCGGCACTTCGATGCGACGCTCGGCAGACCCTTCGAATTTTTCGCGCGGCACACTGGCGATGAAAGCGCGCGTGCTGGCAATGCGCGCGGCCAGCGTCTCGAAGCTGGTCTCGTCATCGGCATGTTTGGGGGCTTCGACACCGGCCAGACGCGCGCAGGCGAGCTTGGCCGCATCGCAGGCAATCTGCACCTGACGGGTCAGGGGAAACATGTCGGGAAACAGCCGCGCCTGCAAGAGGGCGGCAGGATCGATATTGCGATCGGCGCAATGCGCTGAGGCCCGCCCCAGCATGACGGACAGATTGTCCAGCATGGCATCGAAGACCGGAACACAAGCGTCATAAAGATTCGCCACTGATGACCTCCTACCCATTGGTGTGAGGCGATTTTATCCCTACGCGCAGACATCGGCGAAATTCGACATTTCGACACAGCATCGCCGGATCGTCACACAAGCGCCAAAGATTTCCACTAGCATCTGCAAGCTTTAAAAAAAAAGATTTTTACAAATCGTCAAGAAAGCTCAACTTTGGCAGCAGTCGTCATCGTAAAAACTAAATTTTTTAATATTTTGACGAAATCAATTTGGACCAGGCAAACATGACTCTTCCGCCAGACAATGCGCAACGCACTGATCGTGACGCTGCGACAAGCCCGACAGAGCGACTGCGCCTACACGAGGAGACTGCCCAAATCTCCAAGGAATCACGCGTGTCAGGCGAGGTCAGCGTCTCAACGAGAACCCTGACCCGCGACGAATTGGTGACTCAGGATCTGGCCCATACCCATGTGGAGGTCACGACCGTCCCGATCGGTCGGGCAGTCGACGCCATCCCCGCGGTGCGCGAGGAAGGCGATGTCACGATCTTTCCGGTGATGGAAGAAGTCCTGGTGATTGAGCGGCGCCTGATGCTCAAGGAAGAAGTCCACATTCGCAAAGTGCGCTCGATCGAGCACCACCAGGAGATCGTCACCCTCCGATACCAGGAAGCCCTTGTCTCCCGCAGTTCGGAGGCATCCCCGGATACCGGCACTGGCAAGTCAGCCAGCGCTGGTCAATAAGCCGCATCAACCAAAACCCGTTAAGGAAAATGAACATGGCCTATGAAAAAGTCGTTGCTGCCTATGACACCGCCGCTCACGCTCTGTCGGCTGTTGCCGCGCTTCGTGCCGGTGGTTTCGCTGATGCCGACATCAGCGTGATCGATCAGGCACGCGTGCGTTCGGTCGTCGCCGATATCGCCAGCCCCGAAGAAGCGCATGGCATCTGGCACAGCCTCTTCGGACATGACGTCCACAAGCATGAGGCCGAGGTCTATCACCGCGCCGTCCAGATGAACGGCGTCGTGCTGGCGGTTCGCGTGCTCGACCGCGAAGTCGCGCACGCACTGGGCATCCTCAACACCGCCCGTCCGATCGACGTCAACGATCGCGCCATCACCTCGGGTCTGGCCGAGCCGGCACGTGTTGAAGCCATCGCACGCAAGCTTGACTCGGTGCCGCTGGCCGCAAATCAGACGGTTGCGGTGACGCCCAAGCTGGCTGCAGTTCACAACGAAGTCTTGCGCCTGGCCGAAGAGCAGCTGAATGTCGGCAAAGAGATGGTCGAGACCGGAGAGACCCGCGTGCGCCGTTTCGTGACCGAGCGTGAAGTTGCCCAGGACGTCAGTCTGCATGAAGAGCATGCGCAGATTCTGCGTCGCGTCGTCACCGACCCCAAGAGCATCGTCGATATCGATTGGGCCGATCGCACGATCCATGTCGTCGAGACCGCCGAGCACGCACTGGTGAGCAAATCGGCCCGTGTCGTCGAGGAAGTCGAGCTCAGCAAGATCGGCTCCGACCATGTCGAGACCGTGCACGAGAAGCTGCGTCGCCAGCAGGTCGAGATCGAGCGCGTCGGTGCCAATGGCAAAACGATTGCTCGTGCCTGAACGATCTGCTGACTAGATCGCCAGGCGGTCTGCACACTGATCAGACGGCATTTTCAGCCGGCTGATTGTTGAGCTCACTGCTTGTACGGGGCGTCCGATTCGGTTCGGACGCCCCGATTTTTTTGGGCAGGCCGGATGCGGCCAGGGATGCGGCCAGAAGGACAAGGCCTGAGGGGGCCCAGGCATGTTGATAGAATCGACTGATGCTCTGGGTCAAATCCTTTCACATTATCTTCGTGACCAGCTGGTTCGCGGGCCTGTTCTATCTGCCCCGGGTGCTGGTCAATCTCGCGATGGTCGAGCCCGACTCGACCGCAGAGCGAGCACGCTTGCTGCTGATGGCGCGCAAGCTCTATGGCTTCATGATGCCGCTGATGGTGCTGGCACTCGTTTTCGGCCTGTGGCTGTGGCTGGGCTATGGCATTGGCGGCGCCTGGATGCATGCCAAGCTGGCGCTGGTGGTCCTGCTGATCGGCTATCACCATGTCTGCGGCGCCATGATCAAACGCTTCGAGCGCGGCGAGAACCGTCGCTCGCACATCTGGTATCGGTGGTTCAACGAGGCGCCGGTGCTGCTGCTGGTCGCGGTCGTGCTGCTGGTCGTGGTCAAACCCTTCTGAGACTGATACACCCGATGAAAACTGTTCAGTACTTCATGAGCCCGGTGTCACCCTGGTCCTACCTCGGGCACAAGCGCTTCCTTGCGATGGCCAGTGCCAACGGTGCTCGGGTGCTGCTGCGCCCGATCGATCTCGGGCGGGTCTTTCCGCAATCGGGCGGACTGCCGCTCGCCAAGCGGGCACCGCAGCGCCAGGCCTATCGGCTGCACGAACTGCCGCGCTGGCGCGACCATGTTGGCGTGCCACTTAATGTGCACCCCAAATTCTTTCCGGCCCCCTCCGACGATGCCGCTCGCCTGATCATCGCCGCCGACCTCGCGCTCGGCACCGAAGCTGCCCTGAAGCTGGCCGGTGCCTTCATGAGCGCGGTCTGGGCCGAAGACCGCAATATCGCCGATGCACCGACCCGCGCCGCAATCGTGGCCGAACAGGGCTTCGATGCCGCAGTGCTCGAGGCGCGTGCCGAGGATGCCCGCAAAGCCTTCGACACCTATACCGAGGAAGCCATTGCCGCGCAGGTGTTCGGTGTGCCCTGGTATGTCGTCGATGGCGAGCCTTTCTGGGGCCAGGACCGGCTCGAATTCGTCGCCCGCGCGCTGGAGCGAACTTGATGCCCCAGGCGGGCCTGACACATCAGGGCGATTGAGCGCCCATGGGACTGATCCGGTTTTTCGCACCCTGCCCCCGCGGACTCGAAGCCCCGCTTGCCGCCGAATTACGCGCGCTTGGCGCGGGCATCCTTGGCGAGCCGTCCGGCGGCGTGCAGTTTGAAGGCGACACTCGCATCGGCCTGGCGGCCAATCTGCACTCACGCATCGCCAGCCGCATCCTGCAGCAAGTGGCCAGCGCCCCCTACAACAACGAAGACGATCTCTATCGCATCGCCAACGATACGCCCTGGGAAACCTGGCACGAGCCGCTGGCTTCGCTGCGCATCGACATCAGCTCAAGCGGCTCGACGCTGCACAGCCTGCAGTTCGCCACGCTGCGCATCAAGGACGGCGTGGTCGACCGGCTGCGAGAGCGTTATGGTGAGCGCCCGTCGATCGAACGCCAGCGCCCCGACCGGCGAATCTTCGCGTTTCTCGATGCCAGCCAGTGCACGCTCTATCTCGACTGGTCGGGCGAGTCGCTCTTCAAGCGAGGCTGGCGCCGCGACGGCGCAGACGCGCCGCTGAAGGAAAATCTCGCGGCCGGCCTGCTAGCGCTCTCAGGCTGGCAACCCGGCATGCCGCTGCTTGATCCCTTTTGCGGCTCGGGCACGATCATCATCGAAGCCGCGATGCAGGCTGCCGGCCTGGCGCCCGGCGCGCATCGCCCCTTTGCCTTCGAACGCATGCGCGGCATCGATCGCAACGAGTGGCAGCGCATGCGCCAAATGGCGCCCCGTCCGGTGCCCTCGGCGGTGACGCTCTTTGGCTCGGATGTCTCGGAAGCCGCGATTGCGGCCGCACGCTCAAACCTGACTCGCAGCGGCGTGGACCCGGCCTGGGTGCAGTTTCGACAGCGTGATGTCCTGGGGCTCGATGCCGCGCCGGCGGGCGCCGGCATGCTGCTGGCCAATCCGCCTTACGGCGAGCGGCTCGATATCAAGGGGCGCCAGTCATTTGCCCAGGCCGCACAGTTCTGGCCGGCATTCGCCACACTCATGAAGAGTCAGTTTGCCGGCTGGACGGTCTGCCTTTTTACCAGCGATCTCGAGCTGCCCGGCCTGCTGCGCCTGAAAGCCTCAAAGCGCACACCACTCTTTAACGGCCCGCTCGAATGCCGCCTGTTCCGCTTTGAAATGGTGGCCGGATCGGCCCGAACGCCCAAGCCGCAGACTGCCGGCTGAAGGCCGGTTGAAATTCAGACGATGCCGAGATGCTCGGTGCCGGCATACACATCGCGCTGACCGCGTCGGCTGTTGAGCTTGATGTTCAGACGCAGGTCGTTGACCGAATCGGCATGTCGCAGCGCGTCGGCAAGCGTGATGCGGTTTTGCTCATAGAGATCGAAGAGCGCCTGATCGAAGGTCTGCATACCCAGCTCTCTTGATCGCTTGATGATCTCGCGGATTGCGGCCACCTCGCCCTTGAAGATCATGTCGCTGATCAGCGGCGAGTTGAGCATGACCTCGACCGCCACCACGCGGCCGGTGCCCGACTGGTCGGGCAGCAGGCGCTGCGACACGATGCCGCGCAGGTTGAGCGACAAGTCCATCAGGACCTGCGCGCGTCGTTCTTCAGGGAAGAAATTGATGACCCGGTCGATCGCCTGGTTGGCATTATTGGCGTGCAGCGTGGCCAGGCACAGATGCCCGGTCTCGGCGAACACGATCGCGTTATCCATGGTGTCGCGATCACGGATCTCGCCGATCATGATCACGTCGGGCGCCTGACGCAGCGAATTCTTCAGCGCAATCGACCAGCTGTCGGTATCGACCCCGACCTCTCGATGCGTGACGATGCAGTTGGCATGCGGATGCACGAACTCGACCGGATCCTCGATCGTGACGATATGACCGAAGCTGTTGCGGTTGCGATGGCCGATCATGCCGGCGAGCGTGGTCGACTTGCCCGAGCCGGTCGCCCCCACCACCAGCACCAGGCCGCGGCCGGTGAGCGACAGGTCGGTCATCGCCTGAGGCAGACGCAGTTCTTCGAGCGTCGGGATGCGGCTCTGAATCGTTCGGATCACCACACCGACGCGTCCGAGCTGCATGAACACATTGACCCGGAAACGCCCGACGCCGGTCGGACTGATCGCGAAGTTGAGCTCGCGGTTGGCTTCGAAGTCGGCAGCCTGGCGATCACTCATGAGCGCGCGCGCGAGCTCCATGGTGTGCTGCGGTGAGAGCGGCACACCCGAGACCGGTGTGACCTTGCCATCGATCTTGACCGCGGGCGGAAACTCGGCGGTCAGGAACAGGTCGGAGCCGCCACGTTTGAGCATCAGCCGCAGGAGGTCCTGCAGGAAGCGCGACGCCTGCTCGCGCTCCATGGTGCGACTGCGGGCGAGGCTGTCGCCGCCATCAGGCGTCGAGCTGTCGGGAGTGCTCATTCGGCGTTGCCTCGGTCTTAGCCAGGGAAATTGTCTTTATTGGCGGCCGAACTTCGCGCCTCGGCCATCGAGATCAGGTTGCGCTTGACCAGATCGGTCAGGCACTGGTCGAGCGTCTGCATGCCAACCGAGGCGCCTGTCTGGATCGACGCATTCATCTGCGCGACTTTGGCCTCGCGGATCAGATTGCGGATCGCCGGCGTGCCGATCATGATTTCGTGCGCTGCGATGCGCCCGGTGCCGTCTTTGGTCTTGAGCAGCGACTGCGAGATCACCGCCTTGAGCGACTCCGACAGCATCGAGCGGACCATCTCCTTTTCTGCGGCCGGGAACACGTCGATCACACGATCGATGGTTTTGGCCGCGCTCGAGGTATGCAGGGTGCCGAAGACCAGGTGACCGGTTTCGGCGGCGGTCAGTGCGAGGCGGATGGTTTCGAGGTCGCGCAGCTCGCCAACAAGGATCACGTCGGGGTCTTCACGCAGGGCCGAGCGCAGGGCGTTGGTAAACGACAGGGTGTGCGGTCCGACCTCTCGCTGATTGATCAGCGATCGCTTGGAGTCGTGAACGAATTCGATCGGATCCTCGACGGTCAGAATGTGGCCGTGAAGATTTTCATTCACATGGTTGACCATCGCCGCGAGCGTGGTCGATTTGCCCGAGCCGGTCGGACCGGTCACCAGCACCAGGCCGCGCGGCTGCATCGACAGCTCTGCAAAGATCTTTGGCGTATTGAGTTCTTCGAGGGTCAGGATCTTGGACGGAATCGTCCGCATGACCGCACCGGCGCCGCGCTGCTGCTGAAAGGCATTGACGCGAAAGCGTGCCAGACCCTGAATCGCGAAGGAGAAGTCGCATTCGAGGTTTTCTTCGTAGTCCTTGCGCTGCGAGTCGTTCATGATGTCGTACATCATCTTGTGAACGGTCTCGTGCTCCATCGGCGGCAGGTTGATGCGACGCACGTCGCCATGCACCCGGATCATCGGCGGCAGGCCGGCCGAAAGATGCAGGTCAGACGCTTTGTTCTTGACCGCAAATGCGAGCAGTTCTGAAATTTCCATAGTCATGCCTTCCGATGGTCCGCAACTCAAAGTGCATCTTATGAACCCGCAGCCCGCTACGGCAGCCTCGTCCGAACAACCGTCGCCAGTCTCGACAGACGGTCAACGCGCGTTGCTTGACCGCCACTCGTCGGTGCTGAGCCGTATCGCCGCCGGCGCGCGTGCCTGCGGCCGACATCCCGACGCCATCGACCTGCTCGCTGTGAGCAAAACCTTCGACGCCGAGGCGGTCCTGATACTGGCGACCCATGGGCAACGCCGGTTCGCTGAGAGCTATTTGCAGGAAGCGCTGCCAAAGATGGCGACCTGTCATGACCAGTGGGCAACGCGACCATCCGGGCGGTCGGCGCACGATCGGCTTGAGTGGCATTTCATCGGGCCGATCCAGTCGAACAAGACCCGGCCGATTGCCGAGCACTTCGATTGGGTCGAGTCCATCGAGCGCGAAAAAATCGCGCAGCGCCTGTCGGAGCAGCGCCCGGCGCAGCTCGCGCCGCTTCAGGTGTGCATTCAGGTCAATGTGAGCGGCGAGGCGAGCAAGAGCGGTTGCAGCCCCG
>CAIVAS010000219.1 GCA_903903975.1 uncultured Burkholderiales bacterium | reverse complement strand
GGCGCGGTGTCCTGGCCTGCCCCGGTGGTTGGCACCTACAGCGTCACGGTGATTGCCAAGGACACCAGGACCGGTCTGTCGGGTCAGGGCGTCTACACCGTGAAGATTGCGGTGGCAGGCCCTGTGGTCACCTTCGCCCCGGTAAACGGTGTGGCAGGCAAGGCGGTGAGTGCCACGATCGGCATCTCGGATGCCACCTCGCCCTCGGTCAGCCTGTCGATCTCGGGTGTGCCGCTCGGGATGACCTTCGCGCTCAGCGGCAGCAACATCATCATGAACTGGGCTAGTCCGGTTGCCGGCAGCTACAGCCTCAAACTGTATGCGGTCGATTCGGCCGGCCTGAGCGCCCAGGTGACGATTCCGGTGACGATCGCGGTGAAGTGAATTTTCCTGCAGCGATGACGCGGCATGAACGAGTCATCAACCAGGCATGAACGAGGCATACAGGCGATACTCGCGCTTGGACCGATCAAAGATTGACTCTTCAGCGAGATTGCCATGCCCGTCAAAGGAATGGATCACTTCACCGTTCTGACCGATCGCCTCGACGAAACAACGAGCTTCTATGCCGAGCTGCTCGGGCTTGAGGTCGGCGACCGGCCGGACTTCAATTTTCCCGGTGCATGGATGTACTGTGGCGGGCGGCCCATCCTGCATATCGTTGCCGGCAGGCCCTTGCCCGCTGAGCGCGCCGGTGTACTCGACCATATGGCCTTTGCTGCAAGCGGTCTGAGCGAGACCGTCGCGGCACTCCGCGCCCGCGACCTGAAGTTCGACCTGCGACAGTTGCCCGGATCGGGCCTTTGGCAGCTGTTCTTTCGGGATCCGAATGGTGCGAAAGTCGAACTCGATTTTGAGTCCTCGGAGTCGGCGCCGCCGGCTGTTTGACATCCGAAGGTTTTCGGAATGGCAAATTCGCTACAAAAAGCTATTTTTTTATGCATTGTCAGATCGGCTCTGTAGCATGAGTGCTATCTAAACGGGCGGCTTCGATGGCTTGCCCCGGAAAGGCAAGCTCATGACATCGCCTCGACTCCCGGTTGCCCGACTCGCGGGCTCGGTTACCGCAGCCTGCATTCTCATTTGCGCGCCCTTCGCGCGCGCGGCCGACCAGAGCACCGATGCGACCAGCGAAATCGCTGATCTGCGTGCCCGCCTCAAAGCCCAGCGCGATCTGATCGACGCCCAGAAGCGGCAGCTCGAAGCGCAGGACGCACAATTGCGGGAGCAGGAAAAGCGACTTGACGATCTCGCGACACGGGCGGGAGGTGCCAAACCCGCTGCGCCGGTTGCGGCCCCCGCAACCGCGCCGGCCCTGGCCAAGCCCGATGCAGGCGGCGTCTCGCCTCAATCTCAGCAGGCCGCACTCTCCAGCCCGTCACTGCCGACGGTCGGCAGCCGCTTTGACGATATCAAGATCACGATGGGCGGCGGTCTGCGAACCACGGTCAACACCACCACCGCGCGCATGCAGCCTGATGCAACGCCTTTCTTTGTGTTCCCGAAGGTTAATGGCGTGTCCGAAGGCACCACCAAGATCGATGCACGACTGTCGTCGCTGTTTTTCTCGATCGAGGGTGCGCAGCTTGGCGATTTCAAGCTCGGTGGCTCGATCTATGCCTATCTCTTCAACGGCGATCTGCTCTCGGGCCTCTACGGCTTTTATCCGGGCTTCGCGTATGTCGATGCGACCAGCGAGCGCTGGCGCTTTGCAGCCGGTCTGCAGATGGACATCTTCAGCCCGATGATGCCGACCATGGTCGACCGGATGTCTGCGCTGGCCGGCTCGGGCAATGCCGGCAATTCCTTCAAGCCGCAGATTCGGGCCGAGCACACCGTGCCGATGGGCCGTGACCGCATCGTCGTTCAGGGCGCTCTGTCGGATGCGATTGCGAGCAACTTCAAGCCTCCCACCAACACCACGGTCAGCAACACACCGTCAGATCTGCTGATCGTCACCGAGAACACCGGCATACCGAACATCGAAGCCCGCGTAGCCTGGATCCGGGGTCGTCCGGGCGAAGAAGGGTCATGGGTGCCCTGGCCGGAATACACCATCGGCCTGTCGGGTGTCTCAGGAAAGATCCGCAATTTCACGGTCAATTCGCAGTTCGCTGCGAGCAGCGTCTATAACACTCAGGTCAGCGGTGTGTCGCTCGAGGCCAGTGCACGGATCGGACGCCAGTTCGGTATCCAGGGCGAGCTCTATTCAGGCAAGGCGCTTGGCCAGTATCTGGCGACCGTCTTCCAGACAACCAACGGATATCACCAGGCGATTCCCGGGCATGGCGGCTGGGGCGAGATGGCCTGGTACTGGACGCCGAAATGGCACAGTCATGTCGGCATGGGAATCGATACCGTGAACGCCGCTTACATCAGTCCGACCGGTTTCGTCAGCAATCGCACCGCTTTCCTGAACCTGTTCTGGGATCCGAGCCCCAAGACGACGCTGGCGGTTGAAGGCACGTGGCGCAGGACGGTTTACGGTGGTCTGGGCGAGAACTCGGGCTATTCACTGATGCTGTCGTCGGAGTTGCGCTTCTAGCGCGGG
>CAIVAS010000218.1 GCA_903903975.1 uncultured Burkholderiales bacterium | reverse complement strand
CGCTGCTGCTGCTGCAGGGCAGCGACGATCCGATCAATTCGCCCGCCGGCACCAGGGCGTTTCATGCCGCCTGCGGGCATCCCGACTGCACGATCAAGTTCTATGCCGGCAATCGGCACGAGGTGCATCACGACATCAGCCGCGCTGAGTTCGAGCGCGACCTGATCCGCTGGCTCAAGGAGCGGGCGATGCGCTCCCCCGCTGCAAGTGCTGCAGGTGCCGCGGCATGAACCGCCGCTGGCTGGTCGTGGGGTCGCTGTCGGCCTGTCTGTCGGTGGCGGCGGGCGCCTTCGGTGCGCACGCGCTCAAAGGCTCGTTTGGCCCCGAGGCGCTGGTCACCTGGGAAACCGCCGCCCGCTATCAGATGTATCACGCGCTCGCGATGCTGGCGGTGGGCGCGACAGCGCAGGCCTTGCGAACCACCTCGCTGCGGGTGGCCGGTCTGTGCTTTCTGGTGGGCACCGTGCTGTTTTCGGGCAGCCTCTATGCCCTGGTGCTGAGCGGCGAGCGCTGGCTCGGCGCCATCACCCCGATCGGCGGTCTGGCCTTCATGGCCGGCTGGCTGGCATTCGCCTGGGCGGTGATCAGAGGGCGATGATCACCCTGCACTGAGCAGCGAACGCCGCACGATGCGCTCGGCCATGTCTTGCGGGTCGAAGACAATCGAGAATCCCAGCCGTTTGCAGAACTGCAGCATCGGCGCATTGGTGCCGAGCACCCGACCCTCAAGCGTCCGATAGCCCCTGCTGCGGGCGGCGTCGATCAGCCGCTGCATCATGTCGCGCCCGAGCCCCGAGCGCTGCAGCCAGTCGCCCACCACGATCGCGAATTCGGCAACGCCATCGTCCCAGGTCGGCGTGATGCGCGCGACGCCGACGATGCGGGTTTGCGCCGAGCCGGTTTCCATCGCGACCAGCGCCAGTTCCCGGTCGTAATCGATCTGCGTGAATCGCTCGATCAGGCTGTCGGGCAGGGCTTTGACCGGCATCATGAAGCGGCGATAGAGCGTCTCGGGCGATAGCTGTGCAATGAAGACGCGCTCGAGTTCTGCGTCTTCCGGGCGGATCGCGCGCAGCAGCACCGATCGTCCGTCACGCAGCGCAATCAGTGCCTCGAGCTCGCGCGGATAGGGATGGATGGCCAGATGGCCGTAAGGTCCGCGCCACGGCGCCGCCCCGGTCTCGACCGTGGCGCCGACCTCGATGTACGCACCGAGCGCGACGGTTTGCCGCGCATCCACCAGAAGCGGGTTGAGGTCGAGTCGCGTGATCATCGGGCAGGCGCACACCAGCGTCGAAAAGCGTACCAGCGTTTGCTCAAGCCGCTCGAAGTCGATCGACGCGATGTCGCCATAGGCGCGCAGGCGGCGCACCAGCCGCGTTCGGCCGATGAGTGCGCGGGCCAGCGGCGCATTGAGCGGCGGCAGCTCGACCGCGATATCGTCGATCTGCGCGCGGGCCACGCCTCCGGCACCAAAGGCGATCACCGCACCGAAGACCGCATCGCGGGTCATGCTGAGGAAGGCCTCCCGCTGATCGACTGTTCGTGCGGCGGTCGCTTCGCGAATCGGCGCATCCTGCGGCGCGCCGTCCGCATCCGGCAGCCCGATCCCGAACCCGATGTCGATACCGAAGGCCGCCAGCACGCCGCCGGCCTGCTGCGCATCGAGCACCCGCTGTCCGCGTCCGATCGCCTGCCGGCAGATGGCTTGCGCGGCGGCCACATCCGGCGCAAAGCCGGTGTCGATCGCCACCGGCACCTGACGCAGACTGCGCTGGTTGCGCGCGAAGCGTTCGAGCAGCGCCAGCGCATCGACCGCGTTTTCGGGTGTGATGAAAGTGGGGATACCGGCCGCATCGAGCAGTCGCTGGCCGGGGGCAATCGAGGCGCCGCCCGCCAGCACGGCGGCGACCGGCTTGGCCTGTCCGGCGGCGGCCGCGATGATTGCGCCGGCTGCATCGGTCGATGGCGTGGCGGTCTGCGGCATGAAGAGCATCACGACTGCGTCGACGCCCTCGTCGGCCAGGGTTGCGCGCAGCGCAGCTTCGATCTGCGCGGCGTCGGCGTCGGCAAGCAGGTTCAAGGGGTTGGCGGGCAGGGTGTCCGCGCCGGCACGCGTGCGGCCACCGGGACGGGTCGCATCGATTGCGGCCAGCGTATCGGGTTGCAGTTGCGCCGGTTGCAGCGCAGACCGCGCGAGTGCATCGGCCGCAATCGTGCCCGGGCCGCCGCCATTGGCAACGATGGCCACCCGCGGCCCGGTGGGCGGCCGACGCGGTGCAAGCAGACGCGCGGCCGACAGCAGCTGCATGGTGGTGTCAGCCCTGACCGCGCCGGCCCGCGCGATCGCCGCGCCGAACACCTGATCGGCATCGATCAGGCTCGCGATGTCTGATGCGAAGGATGCCGACAGCGTGGCCGATAAAGCGGACGGCAGCGTGGCGTTCAGATCAAGGCCACGCCCGGCTTTCATGATGATCACCGGCTTGACACGCGCCAGTGCCCGCACGCTCGACATGAAGCCGCGCGCATCCCGGATGCTGTCCAGAAAGAGCAGAACGCTTTCGGTCTGGGCATCGAAGAGATACCAGTCAAGCAGTTCGGGCAGATCCAGGTCGAAGGCCTGCCCGAGCGATAGCACCGACGAAAAGCCGAGTCCGGCGGCATTGGCCCAGTCGATCAGTGCGGTCACGACCGCGCCCGACTGCGACATCAGCCCGATCCCCCCGGCCTTGAGCCGACCCGGCGTAAACCCCGCCTCGAAGCGACTTGCCGGGCGCATCAGCGCGGTGCAGTGCGGACCGACGATGCGCACGCCCCGCTCGCGCGCCAGAGTCAGGCAATCGCGCTGGGCGGCGCGACCGCCGGGGCTCGCCAGGTCAAAGCCGCCGGTGTAGTCGACGATAAAGCGCGTGCCGCGGCGAGCGCAGTCAGTGACGATCTCGGGCAGCGCGGCCGCAGGCGCGGCGGCGAGCGCGAGGTCGGGCACGAAATCGAGGCCGGCGGCGCTGGCCACGCAGGCCTGACCGAGCACCGACCGATGACGCGGGTTGACCGCACCGATCGCCCCTTGATACGCGCCTGCCCGCAGGCCTTCGAGCAGTCGGCGACCAATCGAGCCCGGCCGTTCGGTCGCGCCATACAGGGCGACCGAGGCCGGATCGAAGAGCGCAGACAGGCGGTGGCGTCCCATCCCGCAATTATCCGGCGGCTCAGTCCTCCCGGTGATGAGCGCAGTCAGGCCGGATGTGCAAGCGACGACAGACTCGGCAGCGCGGAATCGACCGTGCGGGCGGCCTCATCGAGTTCGGCCAGCGTCCCGGCATCGATCGGCACGCCATCGGCCCGCGCCGCACGCGAGGCCCGCTCCGGGTCGCCCGGCATCATGATCCGGTCGGTTGCGCCCGACAGCGGTGTCGACTCGACCCAGTCGGTGAAGGCGCGGGCTTCCTGAGCAAAGCGCTCGGCCGGCCCGATGCGCGTGGGATCGAAGACGATGGTGAACATATTGTTCCAGATCGCAAACTGCATCGACCGGTTGCCCGGCTGCGAGGTCTCGCCACCGGTGAGCGCAGCACCCAGCAGTTCGCAGACCATCGCCAGGGCATGGCCCTTATGGCCGCCCGCGGTCTGCAGCGCGCCGTGCGGGCCACCGGCCGGCTCGAACATCACCGACGGGTCGCGACTCGGCTTGCCCTGCGCGTCGATGACGCAGCCCTCGGGCAATTGCACCGAGGGGTCGGATTGCTGCTTGTTGTAGGCCACCCGCACCTTGCCGTGAGCAATCGCGCTGGTCGCGAAGTCGAGCACGATCGGCTCGCCGTCGGGCCGCGCGATGCCCACCGTAAAGGGATTGGTGAGAAAGCGCGCCGACGCACCGCCATAAGGGGCGACCATCGGCGACGCGGCCACCGCATTCGTGAAGTGCACCGATGCCAGGCCGGCGGCGATGGCCTGCTCTGCATAGTGGCCAACGCGACCCAGATGATGCGAATGCTTGAGCCCCATCACGCACACACCATGCTCACGGGCGCGCTCGATCGCGATGCTCATCGCCTGCGCGGTGACCGACTGCCCCATGCCCCGCATGCCGTCGATCGTGACCATCGGCCCGTTGTCGAGCACGATCTCGACGGTGCGGTTGAGCATCAGCTCGCCTGCGCGCCATGACTTCACATAGCGCGGCGCCATGCCCACGCCGTGCGAATCATGGCCGGCGAGGTTGGCGCCCACCAGATGGTCGGCGGTCAGACGGGCCTCGAGCTCGCTCGAGCCGGCGCGCTGCCACAGCGCGACCATCCAGTCATGAAGTTGTGCGGGGTGAACGATTGAATCAGCCATGGTCTGCGGTCTCCTGGGTTGTCCTGATCCCGATGGTAGCGCGGGCCTCGGCTATGCTTGCGGGATGCAAGCCAACGATGCCACTGCCGCCGCCGACGCGGCGCCGTTCAACCTGACGATGCTCGGCCCACTGATCAATCACATGATCAGCGAGCTGTCAGCGCCCCGGGGCTGGTGGACGATCGTCGCGCTACTGGCGTCGGTCGCACTCGCCATTCTCGTGCGCCGCGCGGTGCAGCAGCGATTTGAAGGCAAACCGGTCGGAACCCTGACCCGGGCCTGGATCGACCGCCTGAGCGGGCCGGTGATCGCCTGGGTCATCCTGATGCTGGCCCGCTCGGTGCTGTCGAATTTCGTCGATGTCACCGTCCTGGAAGTTGGTGCACAACTGGTCCTGGCCGCGCTCGGCGTGCGCGCGCTGTTGCTGCTGGTCGAGCAGACCTTTCCCGAGACGCCCATGATCGCGGCCTTCGAGCGACTCATCGCGATCACGCTCTGGTCACTGGCGGCGCTGCATCTGCTGGGTGTGCTGCATGCGGTGGTCGATACCCTCGACGGCATCGCGATCCCGATGGGCAAGTCGCGCCTGAGCCTGCTGCAGCTCTTTACCGGCCTGTGCACATTGATGCTGGCCACGGTGCTGGCGCTGTGGCTGAGCCGCGCCATCGATTCACGACTGGCGGCGATCACCGGTGTCGATCAGGGCGTGCGGGCGGTGATCAGCCGGGTCGCGCAACCCCTGCTGCTGGTGCTTTCGCTGCTGATCGCACTGCCGGTGGTCGGCATCGATCTCACCACCCTGTCGGTCTTCAGCGGTGCGGTGGGTGTGGGTCTGGGCTTCGGCATGCAGAAGATCGCGGCCAACTACATCTCGGGCTTCATCATCCTGCTCGACCGTTCGATCGAGCCCGGTCGGCTGATCCGCATCGACCGGTTTCGCGGCATCGTGTCCGAGATCCGCACCCGCTATACCGTGATCAAGGGGCTGGACGGTGTCGACTCCATCGTCCCCAACGAGATGCTGGTCAATTCAGTCGTCGAGAGCGAGACCTTCACCGACTCCTCGACCCGCATCGCGGTGCGGGTTGGTGTGAGCTACGACTGCGATGTCGATCAGGCGATGCAGGTGCTGATCGATGTGGCCAAAGCCCAGGAACGGGTCATGCTCCAGCCGCCGCCGCGGGCCTTCCTGGTCGCCTTCGGCGATTCGGCGATCACGCTCGAGGTCGGTTTCTGGATTCCGGATCCGCAAAACGGCACGCTGATGCTCACCTCGGCCATCAACCTCGGCATCTACCATGCCTACAAGCAGGCCGGCATCGAGATTCCGGTGCCGCAGCGCGAGATCAGCATCAAAGCGCCCAAAGCCGATGGCAATATTGCGGGTGCCAGCGCCACAACGGCCACATTTGCGCCGCCTTCGGCCGCGCCGACCGCACAGCCAACCGGCCCCCACGACGCCTGATCAGCGAACCTTCACCTTCAGGCTGCCGACGCCGGCCACCGCGCCTTCCATCAGGTCGCCCGAGACCACCGCACCCACGCCCTCGGGCGTGCCGGTGAAAATCAGATCGCCCGGCTCCAGACGCCAGTAAGTGGTCAGGTGCTCGATGCTTTCGGCGATGCTCCAGATCAGCTTGCTGGTGCTGCTCGACTGCTTCATCTGACCGTTGACCGACAGGGTGATCGCCGCATTGCCCGGATTGCCGGCGGCTGCGGCCGGCACGATCGGGCCGATCGGGGCCGACTGGTCGAAGGCCTTGCCGATTTCCCAGGGCCGGCCTTCTTTTTTCGAGACACCCTGCAGATCGCGCCGGGTCATGTCCAGGCCCACCGCATAGCCCCAGACATGCTTCATCGCGTCGGCGGCCTTGATGTTGGCGCCACCAATGCCGATGGCTGCGACCAGTTCGATCTCGTAGTGCAGATTGCTCGTGCCAGCCGGATAAGGGATCTCACCGGTCGTGCCTTCAGCGACATTCACGATGGCATCGGCCGGCTTCATGAAGAAGAAGGGCGGCTCGCGGCCGGTAAATCCCATCTCTTTGGCATGCTCTTCGTAGTTGCGACCGACGCAGTAGATGCGTCGCACCGGAAAGCTGCCACCACCGGCAACCGGGATGGTGATCGGTGCGGGGGCTGCGATGACCAGGCTCATGAGAAGTCTCCAGGACTCAGGAAGCGGAGTCGTCGGGCACAAACTTCAGCGCGACGCCGTTGTTGCAAAAGCGTTTGCCGGTCGGGGCCGGGCCGTCATCAAAGACATGGCCATGATGGCCGCCGCAGCGTGCGCAGTGGTATTCGGTACGCGGCCAGATCATCCTGAAATCGCGGCTGGTCTCGAAGGCGTCCGGCAGGGTGGTGAAAAAGCTCGGCCAGCCGGTGCCGCTGTCAAATTTCATGTCGCTCGAAAACAGCGGCGTATCGCAGCCGGCGCACACATAGGTGCCTCCGCGCTTTTCATCATTGAGCGGACTCGACCCCGGTCGCTCGGTGCCTTCGTGGCGCAGTACCTGATAGGCCTCGCTGGAGAGCGACTGGCGCCATTCGGTGTCGGGTTTTTCGATCTTGTCGGTCATTTGAGGCTCCGCTTCATGTTTGCGAATTCGATCACCTGACGCGCAACCAGTGCACAGGCCTCGAGCACCGCCGGGTCGGCTTCGCGCCCATCGCCGCCAAACGGCCGCTCGCGCGAGTTGATGGTCGCAGCAAAAGGCGTCGGCCAGCCGCGCAGGGAATGAACGATCGAGCGCAGCGAGGCGAGCGTCGAGCCCATGGCCTGCGGACCATCGGCGCACACGATGCAGCCGACCGCCAGTCCGTCGAAATAAGGTGAGTCGTCTTGGCGCATGTCTTCGGTGAAGTCGATGGCGTTTTTCACCAGACCGGAGATGCCGCCGTGATAGGCCGGTGTCGCGAGCAGCACGCCATCG
>CAIVAS010000217.1 GCA_903903975.1 uncultured Burkholderiales bacterium | reverse complement strand
TCGGGACAGAAGCGCGGCATTAGCCGAACGTTGCACGCGATGATCAAACGGCGCAGCGCAATCGAGCCAACCATCGGACATATGAAGACTGACGGGCGACTCGGGCGAAACCCGCTGAAAGGTGCGCTCGGCGATGCGTTACACGCTGTTCTGTGCGGTGCCGGCCACAACATCAGGCTGCTGCTCAAGAAGCTGCGGCTTCTTTTTACCCTCATCGTTTGGGCCATCAGCGGCAGCAGAGCGGTGAATCAACGTGCTCATCAACTGGCGGCTGACTGAAATTGCAGTTGTTCAGAGCGGACTAACGAACTCGCGTACTTCCGCTTCGGGACGGGGCGAGCCACAGAGAACCGCAACGCGACGTCAAGCTATGTGACACATCGCTGACTTCGGTTGGTCGCACCTGACTCAATGCGGGCAACACCGGCTCAGATTCCGAGTCGGCGCACCTGCTCAGGCAAGCCCGCCATGGTCTGCAACATGCCCACCCTTCGCGCGCCGAAGACCTTTCGCGCGCTCGCCTGACCAGCCGGATCAAGGACGAGGCAGCTCACCGCCACACCCTGGCGCCGCGCCCGCATCACCGCATCATGCGCATCCGACTCGAGGTAGTGCGGATCGTGGACATCGACATCCCAGGGCTGGCCGTCGCTCACGATCACCACCTGCCGGCTGCCGTGGCCTCGCTCGTCGACCACCGCACGCGTGGCATGGCGAATCGCGGTTCCCAGTCGCGTCGAGTGCTGGCTGCGCAAGGCCGCCAGCCGCAAGACCACTGACTCATCCATCGGCTCATTAAACGCCTTGACGCCTTGCAGGGCCACCGCATGACGACCGTTAGAGCTGAAGCCGGCAATCGCGACCTGCATGCCACAGGTCTGCAGCGCCGACGCAAGCGATGCGGTGATCGTGCAGGCGGCCTGCAGCAGACTGGTCGTCGACCCGGCCCAGGCGGCCGAACTTGAGGCCGACTGATCGATAATCACCATCAGTTGCCCCCGACGGGACTGCGTGACAGCGCGCCGAAAGACCGGCCCATCGCTGGCGCGTCGCACACGCCTGGCCACACGGTTTCGCACCACCGCATCGATATCAAAGGCATCGCCCTCATGAGCGATCCGAGTGGCCTTCGACTGATGTGCGCGCGACTGTCGCAAGATCCGGATCAGGTCGGTGGTGAGTGCCTGCGCACCCGCCGCGCTGATGCTCCGGCGCAGCGCATCATGATCGCCATCGCCCACCGCCTGCTGCGACACCGAGCACCAGCCGTGACGCAGCCGACCGATCAGCCGGTCAAACTCCGGATAACGCAGCACCGGGCCGCTTGCAGGCGGCGCAGCCTGCGCCACCTCATCGCTGTTGCCAGGGTCGGATGAGGGCGACGGCGGCGGCTCAACCGGCTGCGGCTCCTCAGACTGCCCGGACGCCCACATCCAGCGCGAATCATCGCGATAGTCGGGCCCCGGCACATACATGCGCGAATTGAACTGCAGGCGCATCTGGCCGATGTCGTTGCCCAGCAGCGAAGCCGCAAGCCGCAGCTCATCCGGGCGGCGCAGCAGCAGGATCTGTCTGGCGTCATCGCCATAAAAGAGCGCCCGGCCCTTGCGAATCCAGGGATGATCATCCGCATAGCCGGGATCGAGCAGGCTGCGCGACAGGCGCAGCAGCAGTGCCTCGAAGCCCTCGCCATCGGCGGGTGAGGCGGTATGCAGCGGCATCCAAAGCCGGCGCAGTCCGGGCAGCTCACGGCAGGCCAGCGCTTCGATGCGGGCATCTTCGAGCACACCCAGCAGCGCCCGCGAGATCGGCGCAAGGCCGCGCCCGTCAAAGACCGGCGGCGAAAAAGCGAGGTGGGCGGCCGAATGCGCGACCGCGGCGCGGTACCACTGCCAGGCGCCCGCGCCCGCGGGGCTTGAATGATCGACCGGCAGATGGATCGAGTGCCCATCGATGAAGGGCATCGCATCAACGAACTTCAGCTGCGGCTGAGCGCTCCAGAGGGTGCGCAGATAGGGCGGCAGCGCTGCACGAACCGATTCGGCGACTGCGGCCATCGCCTCAGAACGACGCCTCGAGCGCCGCCTCCAGTGCCTGTCGGGTGCCCGGCTCGTCGGTCAGTGCCTCGACCAGCGCCATGCGGCAGGCCTCCTGCGTGCTGACGCCCTGGGCCACCAGGATGCCGGCATGCACCAGCATCCGGGTGGAGGCGCCCTCGTCCAGACCATGTCCCTGGAGTCGCCGCGTGCGAATGCCCAGGCCCACGATCAGCTTGGCGATACTCATCTCGATGCCCGCTTCGGTGGCCACAATCTCGGACTCGAGCTCGGGCGCCGGATAGTCGAGCGCCAGCGCGCAAAAACGCTGGCGGGTCGACGGCTTCATGTCGCGGGCCGCCGGCCCCGGGTTGTAGGACACCACCAGACAGAAGTCGGGATGCGCGGTCAGCAGCTCGTTACGGGCCGACAGCGGCAGGATGCGGCGGGTATCGGTGAGCGGATGAATCACCACCGCGGTATCGGCCCGCGCCTCGACCAGTTCATCGAGATAGCAGATGCCGCCGTGGCGTGCAGCCAGGGCAAGCGGCCCATCCTGCCAGCGCGTGCCGTCGGCATCGAGCAGCCATCGACCGATGAGGTCGCTCGCGCTCAGGTCGTCGTTGCAGGCCACCGTCACCAGCGGGCGTTGCAAGCGCCAGGCCATGTACTCCACCAGCCGCGTCTTGCCGCAGCCGGTGGGGCCTTTGAGCATCACCGGCAGGCGCCGGGCATAGGCGGCCTCGAATAGCGCCACCTCGCTGCCGGATGGCTGGTAGTAAGGCTCGGAGCCGATCCTCCAGTCAGCCAGCGGCGCGGCCATCAGCATGTCGGTGACTCAGCGATGCCCGACGGTGCTCTGATTCGGGATGCCCTCGATCGGACATTCGTCAGTGCCGACCGTCTCGCGGGTGATCGCCTCGACCCGCTTGCGCGTGCCTTCCGGATCATTGATCCAGTCGCTGTAGAAGGAGTAGGGGCAATCGGCCACGCCCTTGTCGCCTTCACGCGAGTTGATCAGACCGGTGTAGCCGCGATGCAGCAGCTTGAAGAGGTGATTCTCGCTCTGGCCATTGCGACGGAAGTCGCGGATCAGGCTCTTTGAGAGCGCGGCATATTGCACGCCCATCTCTTCTTCGCCGCATTCGCCGAGCGTGCGGCCATCAAAGCCGATGAGTGCCGAATGGCCAAAGTAGGAATACACACCGTCAAAACCTGCGGCATTGGCTACCGCGACATAGGTGTTGTTGGCAAAGGCCATCGCCTTGGAGATCATGATCTGCTGCTCCTTGGCCGGATACATATAGCCCTGGCAGCGGATGATGAGTTCGGCGCCCTTCATCGCGCAGTCGCGCCAGATTTCTGGGTAGTTGCCGTCGTCGCAGATGATCAGGCTGATCTTCAGGCCCTTGGGGCCATCACTCACATAAGTGCAGTTGCCGGGATACCAGCCTTCGATCGGCACCCAGGGCATGATCTTGCGGTACTTCTGCACGATCTCGCCCTGATCGTTCATCAGGATCAGGGTGTTGTAGGGCGCCTTGTTGGGGTGCTCTTCATGGCGCTCGCCGGTGAGCGAAAATACGCCCCAGACCTTGGCCTTGCGGCAGGCCTGCGCAAAAATTTCGGTCTCGGGCCCGGGAATCGCCGAAGCGGTGTCGTACATCTCTTTCGAGTCGTACATGATCCCGTGCGTGCTGTACTCCGGGAAGATCACCAGATCCATGCCGGGCAGGCCGACCTTCATGCCCTCAATCATCTTCGCGATGTTGCGGCAGTTGGCCAGCACCTCTTCATGGGTATGAAGACGCGGCATCTTGTAGTTGACCACGGCCACACCGACCGTGTCCTTGCTGCTTGAAATATCACCGTGATGCATGGTGCGCTCCGTAGCGGTTAAAGATTCAGTGGCTGATCATCCAGGGACGCTTGCTCGGAAAAGCCTTGTTGCCGTTGGCACCGCGCACGGTCGCGCCGCGCTTCACACTGGTGCTGCAGCAGCCGCAGCCCGACGGGTGCCGCAATCGGGCGTAATCGCTAGAGCTTTTCGGCTCGTGACGGGCACGTTCGTTGGTCTCGATCGCCGTGCGCACGCCGGCGTCGAGCGAGGCGAGGCGCGGCGCACTGGCAAAAATGCGCGGCGATGCGATGCCGCAACCCGGACAGGCTGCGGGCTCGTCGCGGCGGGACATCGGACGCAGGGCATCGAAGCTGCCGCAGTCCGCGCAGGCGTAGTCGTAGGTGGGCATCGCGTTGGCCTTACTTGAGGTCGGGCGACAGGGGCATCTGGATGCTGCCGTCGATGTGCTTGATCGGACCGGCTGCACTCGGATTGATGTCGAAGTCGAAGATCTGCGTCGGGATCCAGAGCGTGGCGCAGGCATTGGGCACATCGACCACACCGCTGATATGACCCTGGACCGGCGCGGTACCGAGAATCGAGTAAGCCTGAGCACCCGAGTAGCCGAACTTCTTGAGGTACTCGATCGCATTCAGGCAGGCCTGGCGATAGGCCACATGCACGTCGAGATAGTGCTGCTGGCCGTGCTCGTCGACCGAAATGCCCTCGAAGATCAGGTAGTCGTTGTAGGTCGGGGTGATCGGGCTGGGCTTGAAGATCGGATTCTTGATGCCGTACTTGGCCATGCCGCCCTTGATTAGGTTGACCCGCATATGCACCCAGCCGGCCATCTCGATCGCGCCGCAGAAGGTGATCTCGCCGTCGCCCTGGCTAAAGTGCAGGTCGCCCACGCTCAGGCCCGCGCCATCGACATAGACCGGGAAGAAGATCTTCGAGCCGCGCGAAAGGTCCTTGATGTCGCAGTTGCCGCCATGCTCACGCGGCGGGACGGTGCGTGCACCTTCGGCAGCGACCTTGGCCTTGGCGTCGCCGGTCAGTTTGCCCAAATGAGCCGTGGGCGCGAAAGGCGGATTGGCCAGACCGGGCACGCGATCCGGATCGGTCGCAATGAAATCGATCTCGCGCTTGTTCCACATGTCGAGCATCGACTTGTCGGGCAGACAGCCGATCAGACCGGGGTGAATCAGACCCGCAAACTGCACACCCGGCACATGGCGCGAGGTGGTGAACATGCCGTGGAAGTCCCAGATCGATTTCTGCGCCAGCGGAAAGTGGTCGGTCAGAAAGCCACCGCCGTTCTTCTTGCTGAAAAAGCCGTTGAAGCCCCAGAGGCTGTCGGGCTTGGCGCCGATGTCGAGCAGATCGACCACCAGCAGGTCACCGGGCTCGGCGCCTTTGACGCCCACTGGGCCCGACAGGTAATGCACCGTGCTCAGGTCGATGTCGCGAACGTCATCGGCGCTGTCGTTGTTCTTGATGAAGCCGCCGGTCCAGTCGAAAGTCTCGAGGATGAATTCATCACCCGGCTTGACCCAGCAGGCCATCGGGATATCCGGGTGCCAGCGGTTGTGAATCATTTCGTTGGCGGTGGGGGACTGCGTCAGATCGACTTTGATCAGGGTTTCAGCCATGGAGGCACCTCTGTGAAAGTGGGATGAAGGGGAATCGGTGATGTCAGACCGAGAGGTATTGCTTGATGCGCGAGACGTCGGTATCGGCACGACTGGTCTCGTGAACCAGGCGACCACCCTCGATGACGAAGAGGCGATCAGCAACGTCCATTGCAAAGCTGAGCACCTGCTCCGACACGATGATCGTGATGCCCTTCATCCGGCGGATTTCGTTCAGGGCGCGGGCAATGTCCTTGATGATCGAGGGCTGGATGCCTTCAGTCGGCTCATCGAGCAGCAGGACCTTGGGGTTGGTCACCAGTGCGCGGGCAATTGCGAGCTGCTGCTGCTGGCCACCCGACAGATTGCCGCCCTTGCGCCGCTTCATGTCAAAGAGCACCGGAAAGAGCGAATAGATTTCGTCAGGAATCGATCGGACCTTGGCGTTCTCAAGACCGGTCTGGATGTTCTCTTCGACGGTCAGCGTCGGAAAGATCATCCGACCCTGTGGCACATAGGCCAAGCCCTTGGCAACCCGCCGGAAACTCTCGTCTTTGGTGATGTCGTTCTCGCCGATGGTGATGCGGCCCGACTTGGACGGCAGCACCCCCATCAGGGTCTTGAACAGCGTGGTCTTGCCCATGCCGTTGCGACCCATGATCGCAATGGTTTCGTTGGGCATGGCGTCGAATGAAATGCCGTGCAGTGCTTCGCTCTGGCCGTAGGCGGTGTGGATGTCGGTGACGCGCAGCATGGTGTGATCCTCGAAGTTGCTCGGTGTCGGACGCTTTGTAGTCAGCTGGGTAGCCAGCCTGGTCGCAGGCTCAGTGGCCCAGATAGACGTCGATCACGCGCGGGTCGGCCTGCACGGTCTCCATCGGGCCTTCCGCCAGGATCTTTCCCTGATGCATGACCGTAACCTTGTCGGCAATGCGCTTGACGAAGTCCATGTCGTGCTCGATGACGATCATCGACCGGTTGAGGCAGATGCGCTTGAGCAGCTCTGCCGTCTGCTCGCGCTCGCGCACGCTCATGCCGGCGATCGGCTCATCAAGCATCAGCAGTTCGGGCTCCTGCATCAGCAGCATGCCGATCTCCAGCCACTGCTTTTGTCCATGCGACAGCAGCCCTGCCTCGGTCTGCAACTGATCTTTCAGATTGATCTCTTCAGCAACGGCCTCGACGCGCGCCTTGACGTCAGGCGTGCACTTGAAGGTCAGCGAACCGAAGACGCTGCGCCCGCGCGGAAACGACACCTCGAGGTTGGACCACACCGAGAGGTTCTCGTAGATCGACGGCGTCTGAAATTTTCGCCCGATGCCTTTGCGCACAATCTCGTGCTCGGGCAAGCGGGTGACCTCATTGCCCATGAAGCGGATGCGACCGGCGCTCGAGCGCGTCTTGCCGCAGATCAGGTCGAGCAGCGTGGTCTTGCCGGCACCGTTGGGGCCGATGATCACGCGCAACTCGCCCTTGTCGACATAGAGGTTGAGCGAATCGATCGCCTTGAAGCCATCGAAGGACACCGTGAGGTCTTCGATGTCGAGCACCATTTCCTGCCTGGCCATGCTTTCGCTCCCTGGGAATCTCGTTGGAAACTGCTGTGACTGTCAGCGCTGCCCGGGAAACGCCCGAGCGGCCGCGTTTGCTTCGCCGCCTTCTCAGGCGACCGGAGACGTCGAGACCTCGGCAGGCACCTTGGACTTCGCCCCGGCGGACCCGCGTCCGAAGGCCAGCCGAGGGGCGACATACCGCTGCCACACACCTGCCAGACCGTCCGGGAAAGCGAGCACCACAGCGATGAAGAGCCCGGCCATCAGGAACAGCCACAAGTCAGGAAAGGTTTCCGAAAAATAAGTTTTTCCGAAGTTGATCAGCAGGGTGCCGTAGACCGCACCCACCAGGCTCATGCGCCCGCCCACTGCCGCGAAAATCACCATCTCGATCGAGGGCACGATGCCCACGAAGCTCGGCGACATGAAGCCGACCTGCAGCGAGAACAGTGCCCCGCCGATACCCGCCAGCCCTGCCGACAGGCAAAAGGTGAAGATGCGAAAGTTCGCGACGTCGTAACCCGAAAAGCGCACACGGTCTTCCTTGTCGCGCATCGCCAGCAGCAGCGTGCCGGCCTTGCTTCTCTGGATCCAGCTGCACAGCAAGATGCTGCCGATCAGCAGTGCCACGCAGACGTAGTAGAGGATGTACTTGGCCGAATCGGTGCGGGTGTCCCAACCGAGCATGGTCTTGAGGTCGGTCATGCCGTTGACCCCGCCGGTATAACCCTGCTGGCCGATGATCAGCACAGTCAGAATCAGTGCCACCGCCTGCGTGATGATCGCGAAATAGACCCCGCCCACGCGCCGCTTGAACATCGCGTAACTGATGATGAAGGCCAGCAGCATTGGCACGGCGACCACTGCGATCAATGAGAACGGCAGCGACTTGAACGGCACCCAGAACGCGGGCAGCGCGGTCAGCTGGTTCCAGTCCATGAAGTCGGGGATGCCCGGCGTCGACTGGATCTTGGTGGTCTCGGGGTCGGAGGCCTCGAGCTTGAGGAACATCGCCATGGCATAGCCGCCCAGGCCGAAGAACACACCCTGGCCGAGGCTGAGCACGCCCCCGTAGCCCCACAGCATCACCAGACCGATGGCGACGAAGGCATAGGTCAGGTATTTGCCGACCAGATTCAGCCGGAAAATGTCGAACACCAGAGGCATCACGACCGCCAGCAGGATGGTCAGCACCAGCACCGAACCGAGCTGGTAGCGCTTCATCATGTCAGTCAGGGCGTTCATCGTATTGCTCCGTGAATTAGGGCGTTGGCTTGCGAATCAGTCGGGTGGCGTCGGACGCGCAGTAATCAGCGGCGAACCTTGCTGGCGAAGAGCCCTTGCGGACGCATCATCAGGATCAGCACGATCAGCGACAGCGTGAGCATCTTGGCCATCGAGCCGGCCATGAAGAACTCCGAGATCGACTGGGTCTGAGCGATGCCGAAGGCCGAGACCACCGTGCCAAGCAGGCTGGCTGCGCCGCCGAAGGTCACCACCAGGAAGGCGTCGACGATGTAGAGCGATCCGGAGGTAGGGCCGGTCGAGCCGATGGTCGTAAACGCTGCGCCCGCGATGCCGGCGATGCCGCAGCCGATCGCAAAGGTCAGGCGGTCAGTCTTCTTGGTATCAATGCCGGTGGCATTCGCCATCACACGGTTGCTGACGGTGGCTCGCACACGAAGACCCCAGCGGCTTTTGCTCAGTGCCAGCAGCACTGCACCAGTGACCACAGCGGTCAGACCGAGAACGAACATGCCGTTGATGGGAATGTCCAGGCCGGGCGAAGGCGCCCAGGAGCCGAGCAGCCAGTCGGGCAGCGTCGGGCTGACTTCTTTCGGGCCGATGAAGGTCCGGAAGGCCTGCTGAATGGCCAGACTCACACCCCAGGTGGCAAGCAGCGTGTCGAGCGGACGTTTATAGAGGTGTCGGATGAGCGCCCATTCGACGAACCATCCGGCGGCAAAGGCAATCGCGAATCCGAGCAGGATCGCGAAGGGAAAGTAATAGGGCATGAAAGCCGGCGCAAGCTTGCCGACCAGAACCGAACTCAGATAGATGGTGTAGGCGCCGATCGTCATGAACTCGCCATGCGCCATGTTGATGACACCCATCTGGCCGAAGATGATCGCCAGACCAAGGCCCATCAGCAGCAGCACCGCAAACAGGCTCAGCCCGGCGAAGCCCTGCATCAGGCCGATGTTCATCATTTCCGAAAATGTCATGGCGAGGCTCCGTTCAGACAGCAAGACAAGTCAGCGCCCGCCTGGGCGCTGACCGACCGGTCAGGACCGGGTGAAGATCACTGATAGCCCTTGGGGAAGGGATCGGGTTTGATCAGTGCAGGCGACTCGGAGACCACCTTGAAGGTCGCATCCGGCATGCCGATGGCGATGCGCGATTTGCTCCAGAGGTGATGGTTCTCGTCCAGCTTCACATAGCCTTCAGGGGCGTTCTTGAGCTCGATGCCGGCCGAAGCGGCAACCACCTTGTCGACGTCGAAGCTCTTGGCGCGCTCGACAGCCGCTTTCCAGAGCCAGGGGCCGAGGTAGCCGGCCTGGGTCACGTCGCCAATCACTGCATCCTTGCCGTACTTGGCCTTGAAGGCGGCCACGAACTTCTTGTTGTTCTCGTTGTCGAGCGATTGGAAATACTTCATCGACGAGTAGAAGCCCTGGAAGTTCTCGCCGCCCACGCCGGTCATCTCGTCTTCGGTCACCGACAGCGTGACCAGCAGCTGCTTGTCACCGGTGATGCCGGCGGCCTTCAGTGCCTTGTAGAACGCGACGTTCGAGCCGCCGACCACTGCGGTGAAGATGCAATCGGGCTTCTGAACCTTGATCTTGTTCATCAGCGAGCCGAAGTTCGTGCTGCCCAGCGGGTAGTACTCCTCGCCGACAACCTTGCCCTTCTGGAAATTCTCGATGTGCTTGCGCGCGATCTTCATCGAGGTGCGCGGCCAGATGTAATCGGAGCCGATCAGGAAGAAGGTCTTGGCTTTCTTTTCTTTCTGCGCCCAGTCGAGCGAATACAGAATCTGCTGGGTGGCTTCCTGGCCGGTGTAGAACACGTTCTTCGACTGCTCGAGGCCTTCGTAGAAAGTCGGGTAATAGAGCAGACCGTTTTCTTTCTCGAACACCGGCAGCACGGCTTTGCGCGAGGCCGAGGTCCAGCAGCCGAACACGGCGGCGCAGCGGTCGTTGATCAGCAGCTTCTTCGATTTCTCGGCGAAGGTCGGCCAGTCGGAGGCGCCGTCTTCCTTGATGACCTTGATCTTGCGACCCAGGATGCCGCCCATCGCGTTGATCTCGTCGATCGCGAGCTGCTCGGCCTGGATCGAACCGGTCTCCGAGATCGCCATCGTGCCGGTCGACGAATGCAGCTGGCCGACGGTCACTTCGGTATCGGTGATCGCGAGTTTGGTGGTATTGACCGAGGCGGTCGGTTGGCCGAAGGCCATGCCGCTTGCGCCGATCACGGGCAGGGCGGCAGCACCCTGGATCAGACGACGCCGGCTGGCGTCGAGGTTGGACGGATCACGCTTGATGGCCATGGTGCTGAGCACTCCTGTCGGTGGGTATGGGGTGAGACGCAGTGTCGACGAGGGCGCACGGCATGCGTATACGTCAACTGACGTAGTTCGATGGGGCGGCGTGGCAGGCAGACTGAGGCCTCGCGCGCGTCATGTGCCCGGGCGTGCGCGAGGCGCTTCAGCTCGACATTGATGAAGCGCTGTTCGGCCAGTGCGCGCGCCCTTGATGCGTTTCATGCCAACATTGAGGGCTGACGCGCGTCTTGCACGGGTGTCGTCGGGCACCGCAGTACTTGCAAGGATTGCCGTGGCAGACCTGATTCCGAAGCCCCCTGTAGCTCAGACCCAGAAAATTTTTCGCATCCGGCGCGAATACAACTCTTGGGTCGCCAACGAATCGCTCGAGGACTACGCGCTTCGCTATACGCCGCGCAGTTTTCGCAAGTGGAGCGAGTTTCGCGTCGCCAACACAGCCTTCGGCGCCACTTCGTTTCTGGCGCTCGAAGCCATCGGTGGCGCGATAGCGCTCAGCTATGGGTTTTCAAACGCCCTGTGGGCGATCCTGACGGTCGGGCTGATCATCTTTCTCACCGGTCTGCCGATCAGCTATTACGCCGCGCGCTATGGCCTGGACATGGATCTGCTGACCCGCGGCGCAGGCTTCGGCTATCTCGGCTCGACCGTAACCTCGCTGGTCTACGCAAGCTTCACCTTCATCTTTTTTGCCATCGAGGCCGCCATCCTGGCGCTGGCGCTGCAGATGTATTTCGGCTGGCCGCTGGCGGTGTGCTACCTGGTGGCCTCGCTCGGTGTGGTGCCGCTGGTGATGTACGGCATCACCGCGATCTCGAAACTGCAGCTGTGGACGCAGCCAATCTGGATCGGTCTGGCGCTGCTGCCCTTCATTGCCGTGCTGATCAAAAACCCCCAGGCCTATCGCGATTTCACGACGCTGGCAGGCGGGGTCTCGGAAAGCAGCGGCTTTGATGCGCTGATGTTCGGTGCGGCCGCGACCGTCGCTTTCTCGCTGGTCGTGCAGATCGGTGAGCAGGTCGACTATCTGCGGTTTTTGCCGGAGAAGACCGCCAAGAATCGCGCCAAATGGTGGGCCGCGGTGCTGGTCGCCGGGCCCGGCTGGATCGTGCCCGGCATGCTCAAGATGCTGGGCGGCGCCTTTCTCGCTTTTCTCGCCCTGCAGGTCGAGATTCCGGTCAACCGGGCAATCGAGCCGACCCAGATGTACCTCGCCGGCTTCGCCTATGTGTTCGAGTCGCCGGCGCTGGTGCTGGCGGTCACCACGCTCTTCGTGATCGTCTCGCAGGTCAAAATTAACGTGACCAATGCCTATGCCGGATCGCTCGCCTGGTCGAATTTCTTTGCGCGCCTGACCCACAGCCATCCGGGTCGGGTGGTGTGGCTGGTCTTCAATGTGGCGATCGCGGTGCTGCTCATGACCCTGGGCATCTTCCAGGCGCTCGAACGCGTGCTGGGCCTCTACAGCAATGTCGCGATCGCCTGGGTCGGCGCGCTGGTGGCCGATCTGGTGATCAACAAACCGCTGGGCCTGAGCCCCAAGCACATTGAATTCAAGCGGGCCTATCTCTACGACATCAACCCGGTCGGGCTGGGCGCGATGGTCATCGCCGCAGCCCTGGGCATGGCGGCCTATGTCGGCAGCTTCGGTGCCACCGCACAGGCCTTCGCGCCCTTTATCGCGCTCTTCGTGTCACTGGCGGTGTCACCGCTGATTGCCTGGTGGACCAAAGGGCGCTACTACCTCGCCCGCCACGACCGCTTAACCTGGAAGCCCGGCCAGCTGGTCACCTGCTCGGTCTGCGAGAACCCGTTCGAATCAGAAGACATGGCGCAGTGCCCGGCCTATGGCGCGCCGATCTGCTCGCTGTGCTGTGCGCTCGAGTCACGCTGTCACGACCGCTGCAAGACGCAGTCGCGCATGACCGAGCAGGTACAGGCCGCGATCGCCGACCTGCTGCCGACCACCATCGGCCGGCGGATCAACGTGCGCATGGCCCACTACCTGGTGGTGTCGGTCTCGCTGATCGCGCTGGTGGCGGTCATCCTGGGAGTGGTCTACGAACAGCATTCGCTTGCCCCCGGCAGCCTGGGCTCGGGCGGCGCCACGCCGATGATCCAGGCCTTTGCCCTGTTGTCGCTGGCAGCAGCGGTCGGTGCCTGGTGGATCGTGCTCGGCAGCGAGAGCCGGCAGATGGCCGAAGACGAATCGAACCGCCAGAACCATCTGCTGATGCGCGAGATCGAGGCGCACCGGCGCACCGATGCCGAACTGCAGGCCGCCAAGGATGCCGCCGAAGCCGCCAATCAGGCCAAGACCCGCTATGTGGCCGGCATGACCCATGAGCTGCGAACGCCGCTCAACGGCATCCTCGGCTATGCGCAGATCATGCTGAAGGACACGCAAATGCAGGGCGAGCGGCGCGCTGCGCTGCAGACCATCCACCAGAGCGGCGAACATCTGCGCGGACTGATCGAAAGTCTGCTCGATCTGGCCC
Organism: uncultured Burkholderiales bacterium; assembly: GCA_903903975.1. Taxonomy (GTDB): domain Bacteria; phylum Pseudomonadota; class Gammaproteobacteria; order Burkholderiales; family Burkholderiaceae_E; genus UBA4615. Next base: position 5,754 of record CAIVAS010000217.1, on the reverse strand, counting down.
GCATCGAGGCCGGCAAGCTGCGCCTGGATTTGGCACCGTTGCCGATGCATGAGTTCCTTGACGATGTGGTTCGCATGGTCGCGCCGCAGGCTGCCGCCAAGGGCCTGGCCTTCGAACTCAGGACCGAGGGCCGCATTCCCCGTTATGTGCGCGCCGATGCGCGGCGCCTGCGGCAGATCCTGATCAACCTGCTGGGCAATGCGGTGCGCTTTACCGACCGCGGCAGCGTGACACTGGTGCTCGATCATCGGCGCGAGGTGTCGTGCTTTCGGGTGATCGACACTGGCATCGGTATTGCAGCGCCCGACCTGGAGCGGGTCTTTTTGCCCTTCGAGCGCGGCAGCGCCGGGCGTCGCACCGGTGAGCCCGGCACAGGTCTTGGCCTGACCATCACGCATCTGCTCACTCAGCTGATGGGCGGCGAGCTCACGGTGGTGAGCACCCCGGGCGAAGGCAGCACCTTCACTGTGCGGGTCTATCTCGGCGAGACCGCTGACCCCGGCGTGAGTGCGACCCCTCGCCATCGGCCGGTGAGCGGCTATATCGGCGAGCGGCGCACGCTGCTGGTGGTCGATGACCATCCGACCCAACGCCAGATGCTCGCCGGCATGCTGCTGCCGCTGGGCTTTCGCATCCGCGAGGCCGGTACCGGGCGAGAGAGCCTCGAAAGCGTGTTTGAGCATCAGCCGGATGCGATCCTGCTCGACATCTCGATGGACGACATGAACGGCTGGGACGTGGCGCGAGAGATCAGGCGCCGTGGCCTCGGCAGCCTGCCGATCATCATGGTCTCGGCCAATGCCTTCGAGAATCAGCCCGCGATGCTCGAGGCCGCAGGTTGCCAGGCCTTTGTTGACAAGCCGGTGATCGAGTCCGAGCTGCTGGCGGTGCTGCAGCGCGAACTCGAACTCGAATGGGTGGCCGAGCTTGCGGTGCCGAGCTGGGTGGCGATGCCGACACCGCAAACCGCCGATCTGCCGGTTGAACATGCCCGCACGCTGCTGCGGCTGGCGCGCATGGGCCATCCGAAAGGCCTGCAGCAGGCGCTCGATGCGATGGTGGCCGAGTATCCCGGGCAGGCCGGGCAAGCCGATGCGCTGCGCGAGCTTGTGGGGAGATTTGATTGGCCGCAGCTCATCGAGCGGCTCGATCGGGCGGTTGGCGAGGCCAACGAGGAGGCGCTGTGAGCCGCCCCGAGAACATCATCCTGCTTGTTGACGATGCGCCGCAATCACTCGGTGCCTTGTGCGCCGAGCTCGAGTCCGACGGCTATACCGTGATCGTGGCGATCGACGGCGCATCGGCACTCGAGCGGCTCGAACTGGTCTCGCCCGATGCCATTTTGATGGATGCGCTGATGCCCGGCATGGATGGCTTCGAGACCTGCCGGCGCATCAAGTCGGACCCGGCCTGGGCGCATGTGCCGGTGATCTTCATGACCGGATTGTCCGAGACCAGCCAGATCGTCAAGGGCTTCGATGCCGGTGGCGTCGACTATGTGGTCAAGCCGGTGCGGGCCGAGGAGGTCAAGGTCCGGCTGGCAACCCATGTGCGCAATGCACGCGCGGTGCGCATGGCACGCGAATCGATCGACATCGGCGGGCTGGGCGTGCTGATGGTCGATGCGCGTCAGCGCGTTGCCTGGCAATCGCCGCAGGCGGTGCGCTGGCTCGCCGACTTTTTTCCGGGCAAGAGCGCCGAGGAGCCGATGCGCTGGCTGCATGCCGCCGGACAGGCCGAGGACGAAGCTACCCCGATCGACAAGGGCGATCAGACCCTGGCCGCCAAACGGGTCGGCACGGTCGGTCTGGGCGAAGTGATGTGGCTGCTGAGCGTGCGCAAGTCGGATGCGCCGGCGCCGTCACGGCTGGCGAGTGCGGCGCTCACGCCGCGCGAGGTCGAGGTCCTGTCGTGGGTCTCAAAGGGCAAGACCAACCGGGATGTCGCCGACATCCTTGGCATGAGCCCGCGCACCGTCAACAAGCATCTCGAACATGTGTTTGAAAAGCTCGGCGTCGAGACCCGGTCGGCGGCGGCGGCGCTGGCGAGTATCGCGTTTTCGTCGAGCCCGCCGCCCGCGCCACCCGCGCCATCCGATAAGGGCTGAGCGTCCGTGCACCGCGAACCCCGCGCTGTCCGCGCAAGGGCGCAGGACAATGGCCCGCTCAGCCCTTAGCCGGACCTTTACTCAGCCCGCAGCCGCCATGGCAGCCAGCCCTTGCTCGAGGTCGTTAATCAGGTCCTGCGCGTCTTCAAGCCCGCAGTGCAGACGCACCAGCGGCCCGCCGGTCCAGGGACTCACAGTGCGCAGCGCGCTGATCTTGGCCGGCATGATCAGGCTCTCGAATCCGCCCCATGAATAGCCGATCTTGAAGTGGTGGCGCCGTTCGCACAGCGCGGCCAGCTGCGCAGGGGTGGCCGCCTTGAGCTCGAAGGAAAACAGGCCGCTCGATCCGAGGAAGTCGCGCTTGAAAAGGGCGTGCTGAGGATGCGAGGGCAGCGCCGGATGCAGCACGCTGGCCACCTCGGGGCGACTTTGAAGCCAGCGCGCGACCGTGAGCGCGGTGGCCTCGTGCTGACGCATGCGGACCTGCGCGGTGCGCAGCCCGCGCAGCACCAGAAAGGCATCGTCACCGCCCACGCAGATGCCAAGCTGGCGCACCGCCTGCCACAGCGGCAGCCAGTGCTCCTCGCGCACGATGGCCGCGCCCATCAGCAGGTCAGCATGACCGCCCCAGTATTTGGTGAGCGGCAGCAGCGAGACATCGACGCCCCAATCGAAGGGGCGTGCCATCACCGGCGAGGCCCAGGCGTTGTCGATCATCGAGATCACACCGCGCGCACGCGCCACTTGGCAGATCGCCGGCACGTCCTGGATCTCGAAGGTATAGCTGCCCGGACTTTCGAGGTAAACGACACGGGTCTGGGGCGTGATCAGCGCGTCGATGCCGGCGCCGATGTGCGGATCGAAATACTCGGTGACCACGCCATAGCGGGCGAGCATGGTGGTGGCAAAGGTGCGCGCCGGCCCGTAGACCGAGTCGCTCATCAGCACATGGTCACCGGGCTTGCAGTAGGCGAGCAGCGCCACCGAGATTGCGGCCAGCCCCGAAGGCATGATGGCCGCGCGGCAGCGATGGGGTGCGCCTTCGACCTCGGCCAGCGCATCCATGAGTGCCATGGTGGTTGGCGTGCCCGAGGTGGCGTAGGTCGTGCGATGCACCTCGCCGGCCATGGCGGCCGTGCCTTCGGCTTCGGCGAGCGCCAGCGTCTCGAAGAGCACGCTCGAGGCGCGGGTCAGCGGCAGGTTGACGGTAGCGATCGGTCGGTCGAAGTGGCGACCGGTGGAGACCAGCTGGGTGGCCTGCGGAATGACCGGGGAGGTGGCCTGAGACGGGGTCGCAGGGCTTTCGGGGAACTCGGAAGCCGAGTCGGGCGGTTTGGATGTCGGGCTCATCGCCCGATTATAGGAGCCTGGCGCGCAAGCTCAGCAGATCAATGTCGCGGCATCACTCGGCAGCGAGTGCGGCGGCCAGTTGACGCTGCCTGTCACGCGAGCGGGTCAGAGCTTTGTGCAGCTGGACATAGAGCACCGCAAAGACCGCCATGATGATGGCCTGGGCGGTGGTGCTCTCGTAGTGGATCGCACCCGCCACGACCGCGCCGGCATGCAGCAGCCACAGGACCGGGCTGCAAGCGCTATTAGGGGCCTTGATCATCGAGGACATCTGATGCGGCTGCGTGGCCGGGCCATCGAGCGTCATGCGCTGGGCGCGGTGCATGGCCAGCTCGATAAAGGAGGTATGCATGCGGGCGCGGACCAGCTGATGCAGATGCGACTGGTCGGGCTCCATGGCTTTAACCTGAGACCGCGAGCGGCGCCAGATCGTGTAGAACGTCTCCCAGACCGGCAGGGCCATGGCGGTTAGCCCAAACCAGGCGCTGACCTGCGTCTGGCGCTGGATCAGCAGCAGCAGGATGGCCGAGGTGAGAAAGCCGAGCGCATAGGCGCCGCCGTCACCGGCGAAAAGGCGGGGACGAGGCCAGTTGAAGGGCAGCCAGCCAATGGTGGCCACCGCCAGCAGTACGGCCAGCGCAAACACCTTCTCGTCGCCCAGCGTCGCGGCCACCCAGGCGATGGCCGCCAACGTGATGAGGGCCACACCGGCCAGCAAGCCGTTCAGGCCATCGATGAGGTTGTAGGCGTTGGAGGCGCCGACGCAGGCAAACACCGAGAAGGCGAGCGCCACGCCCCAGTTGGAAAAGAGCGGGTCGAGCATCGGCACATCGATGCTGTCGAGCGCGAGGTCTCGAAAGCGAAGCAGGATCATGCTGCCGAGCACGATCCACAGCAGTCGGACCTTGGGGCTGACCTGCTTGGTGATGTCTTCGCCAAAGCCGATGACGATGATCGGCACCAGCCCCATCAGCAGCACGACGGCAGTCGAGGGCGATACCGCGGGCGGCACGCCGCCGAACCACACCAGCTGCACGAGACCCGCGACAAAGCCCGAAACCACCGCCACGCCACCGACCCGCGGAATATTGGTGTTGTGAATTTTCTGCGGCAGGTTGATCTGCGAATCGCCGGTGAACCGGATGTGCCAGCGACGCGTGAGCACCAGCGCCAGAGCAACCATGAAGGACACCGACAGCGATGTGAGGGTGGCGGCGAGGATGTGCTGCAGCAGGACAGAGGTCGAGGTCATGAGGCGGGAGCCGAGCGAATTCTTCAGTTCGTTTCATAAATTGTGACCTTTCGGCCACGGTGCTGAACGCCCTATAAGTCGATCGTTCATTGGGTTTTTCGGCACAGCAGGCGGCTTTTTTAATCGATCGGAACCCAGCGGCGGGATTGGGCAGACCGGAGGCGGGGTGTGAAAAATCGGCGTGACAATGCTCACGGAAAGGACGTGTGGAGATGTGACGGAAGTCGCGTGGGGGTGGCGTGATGGGCCGTGCGGCCGGGCTTAATCGAGTATTGATTCAAGACGCTGGAGGTCGGTCGCTGCATCTGCCACGACCGACTTTCGGCCAAGCCGCGCCATCGAACGGATGACGCGCGGCAGCGCGCGAACAGGCCACTAGCATGGTGGAATGTTCCGTCGCACCCCCTTCACCGATGTCGATCCGCGTCCGATCGCCTGCCTGAGTGCGAACACCACCTGGTATGTCGTGAACTTCCGCTCGCGCCTGATCGAGTCGCTCATCGATCAAGGCTGGCGAGTGGTGGTGCTCTCGCCGCCCGACCGGCATGTGGAAAGGCTGGCAGCACTCGACGCCGAACATGTGCCGCTTATGCTCGATAACGCCGGCACGAACCCGCTGCGCGAACTCGGTACGCTTTGGCGAATCCGCGACGCGATGGCGCGTATCAGGCCATCGGTGGTGCTCACCTTCACGCCCAAGATCAACATCTATCTGTCGCTGGTGGCCCGCACGCTCGGGGTGCCGGTGATTGCGAATATCTCGGGGCTGGGCCGCGCGTTTGTTTCGGGCGGCTGGATCGAGCTCGTCTCGCGGGCCTTGTATGGCGTGGCACTTCGCTGGCCCTCGACCGTCTTCTTTCAGAACGAAGAGGATCGGGCGGTCTTCATCGAGGCCGGGCTGGTCGATGCGGCTCGCACGCATCGCTTGCCGGGCTCGGGCGTTGACGTCGATCGCTTCAGCCCGCGACCCAAACCGCAAGCCGGGCCTTTTCAGTTTCTGCTGGTCGCACGACTGCTGTGGGACAAGGGCGTGGGCGAGTTTGTC
>CAIVAS010000216.1 GCA_903903975.1 uncultured Burkholderiales bacterium | reverse complement strand
GCTCAGACGCGACAGATCGAGATAGTCGAGGCGCCACTCGGGGCGGCCATTCCAGCGCAGCGGATTCTGGACGGTGGTGCGGGGTGCGACCGCCGATTCGAGCACCCGCAAGGCCAGTTCGAGTGTGGCGTCCTGCGATGCCGGATCGTTCGGGCGCGCCGCGGCATTGCCCAGCGGAAAGTCGCTGAACAGAAAGCGGGGCACACCGCACATCTCGACGATGTCCTTCGCTGCGCCCATCACCACCGTCGGAATGCCGTTGGCCTCGAGATGCCTTGCGGTCAGGCTGATCGTCTGATGGCAGATCGGGCAATTGGCCACCAGCACGGCGGCATCGACCCGATCGGCACGCAGGATCGCCAGCACTTCGGCGGCGTCGGTGGTCAGGGTGTGGCGCTGGCTGCGGTTGGTCGGCACCCCCACGAAGCGGGGCGCGATCTCGCCGATGTGACCGCTCGCGGCTGCGCGTCGCAGCGCCGGCAACGGGAACCAGGTGTTGGCGTCATCGGTGAGGTGATCGCGGTCGATGCCGACATGCGAGACGCGCAGATCGTGATCGATCGAGGTGTCGCCGGTATAGACCTTGTAGAACTTGGCCCCCGCGTTGTAGGGTGCGCCGGCGCCTTGCGGGCCCTTGTCGGCCTGAAAGGGAGCGGCGGTGGTGAGCAGTGCCACGCGCGAGCGCGACAGGGGTTTGGCCAGCGCCTGGAAGGGCACCTCGGTGTACTGCGCATAGCGGTAGGGGTTGCCGTAGCCCAGTGCGTTGTACCAGTCGTGGGTGCGGCGGATATACGGGACGGGGACGTCCCACAGTGGCGCCATATCCGGCAGTTCCTGTTCGTCTGACATGTCCTGTCTCCTGTAATGGCCGGTCTGCTGACCCGGGCGCGCTCAGTGTTCGCAAGCCCGGCGTTCGCAAGCCCGGCGCGTGATGCGCTCAGACCGGCGCGCACTGTGCGCTGGCAGCACGCGCCAAGCGCTGCGGCCAGCGTTCAAGGCAATCTGGAAGGGTAGCCACGGTGCATGGCTTGTCAAGTTGCCGGGTCAATCCGCGATGCCCATCCCGGCGCCTCTCCTGCCGGTTTCCGATTGCCGGAACGCCCGAGACGGCACGATTGGTCGGCGTGGGACACAATCGGTCTTCTCATGAAGGCTTTTCACGGTTGGCGCATGGTCGCCGCGGGCACCACCCTGCAATTGCTTCAGGCCGCCCTGATGCAGCAGGCCTTCGGTGCTTATGTGGCGGTGCTTGCCGCTGAAAAAGGCTGGAGCAAGACCGCGCTGTCGGGCGGTGCGGCGCTGCAGTCGATGGAATCCGCAGTCATCGGCCCGGTGCTCGGCTGGTTGTGCGATCGGTTCGGGCCCTATCGGCTGATCAGGATTGGCGTGCTGATTTTCGGCGCCGGCATGATCGCGCTCAGCCGGGTCGATTCGCTCGGCAGTTTTTATGCGGCGCTGGTCGTGATTGCGCTGGGCACCAGCCTGGCCGGCTACTTTCCGATCAATATCGCGGTGATCCACTGGTTCGAGCGCTATCGCGCACGGGCGCTGTCGATCGTCGGGCTCGGCATGGCGGTCGGCGGCCTGTTCGTGCCGCTGGTGGCCGGCTCGATGCAGACCTTCGGATGGCGCTCGACCGCGATGTGGTCCGGTGTGCTGATCATCGTGCTCTGCGGGCCGATTTCGCTGCTTTTCAAGGATCGCCCGCAGGCGCTTGGCCAGGAAATCGACGGCGACTGGGGGGCGGCCAAGGCGGCTGCCGGCAACGCCTCCGATGAGGGGGTCGTCGAGTTCACTGCCCGCGAGGCGCTGCGTACGCGGGCCTTCTGGCTGGTCTCGCTCGGTCACGGCTTTGCGCTGCTGGCGGTCACCGCGGTCAATGTCCATGCGATCACCCTCATCAAGGAGTCGCTTGGCTACACCGTGGCGCAGGCCTCGCTGGTCATCACGCTCATGACCGCCTCGCAGATCGTCGGCGTGCTGGCCGGCATGGCCTTCGGTGACCGGCTCAACAAGCGCCTGCTGGCGGCCTTCTGCATGCTCATGCATGGCACCGGGCTGATGCTGCTGGCCTGGGCACAGGGCCTGGCGATGCTGGTCGGATTCGCGTTGCTGCATGGCGCGGCCTGGGGCTTGCGCGGGCCGCTGATGCAGGCGATTCGGGCCGACTATTTCGGACGTCGCTCGATCGGCATGATCATGGGGCTGTCGACGCTGATCGTGGCAATCGGCCAGATCGGCGGCCCGATGATCGCGGGTGGCCTGGCCGACATCACCGGCAACTACCGCACCGGCTTTACCGTGCTCGCCGTGCTGGTGGGCCTCGGTTCATTGCTGTTCTACTTTGCCAGCCCGCCGCCGCGTCCGGTGCGGGCCGCCGCAGCCGACCCCGCGGCAAATACCCTTTGATTGCCGTGCTGTGATCGCTGCCCTTTGATCGCCGCACCATTCAACCCGACAATGGCGCTTCGCACCTGAGTCGCGCCTGTTCAATCCCTTTTAATCCCGTCTTTCCGAGTAATCCGACCATGCCTGCTGCCACCGACCATCTCGACATCCGCGACGCCGTGCGCGCCCTGTGCGCCCAATATCCCGACGAATACTTCCGCAAGGTCGATGCCGCCCGCGCCTACCCGGAAGCCTTCGTCGATGCACTGACTCGTGCCGGCTGGATGGCGGCGCTCATTCCGCAGGAATACGGCGGCTCGGGGCTCGGCCTGGTCGAGGCCTCGGTGATCATGGAAGAGATCAACCGTTGCGGCGGCAACTCAGGCGCCTGTCATGGCCAGATGTACAACATGGGCACCTTGCTGCGCCACGGCTCGGCTGAGCAAAAGCAGCGCTGGTTGCCCAAGATCGCCACCGGCGAGTTGCGCCTGCAGTCGATGGGTGTGACCGAGCCCACCACCGGCACCGACACCACCCGCATCAAGACCACCGCGGTGCGCCAGGGGGACCGCTATGTCATCAACGGCCAGAAGGTCTGGATCTCGCGGGTTCAGCATTCCGACCTGATGATCCTGCTGGCCCGCACCACGCCGCTCGATCAGGTCGCCCGCAAGTCCGAAGGCATGTCGATCTTCGTGGTCGACCTGCGTGATGCCATCGGCCATGGCCTGACCGTGCGCCCGATCCCGAATCTGGTCAATCACGAGACCAATGAGCTGTTCTTCGAAAACCTCGAGATCCCGGCCGAAAACCTGATCGGCGAAGAAGGTCAGGGCTTCAAGTACATCCTCGATGGGCTCAATGCCGAACGTGCGCTGATCGCGGCCGAATGCATCGGCGACGGCTACTGGTTCATCGATCGTGTCACCGCCTACACCAAGGATCGCGTGGTGTTTGGCCGACCGATCGGCCAGAACCAGGGCGTGCAGTTTCCGATCGCCGAGGCCTATATCGAGGTTGAGGCCGCCAACCTGATGCGCTGGAAGGCTTGCGAGCTCTTCGATGCCCGCAAGCCCTGCGGTGCCGAGGCCAATATGGCGAAATATCTGGCGGCCAAGGCCTCATGGGAGGCGGCCAATGCCTGCCTGCAATTCCATGGCGGCTTCGGTTTCGCCTGTGAATACGACGTCGAGCGAAAGTTCCGCGAGACCCGCCTCTATCAGGTCGCACCGATCTCGACCAACCTCATCCTGTCGTATGTGGCCGAGCATGTGCTCGGTCTGCCGCGTTCGTTCTGAGCGGCATCCGCCCGCATCAGGCGGGCGGCACCGGTCTCAGTCGAGATGGGGTGCGAGATAGGCTTCGGACATCGCGACACATTCTTCGACGACGAGTTGGCCGCTGCGAACCGGCATCAGACAGGCGATGTCGAGAAGGGCCGCTGAGGCGGTGATGCCTGCCAGCATGATGCGTTTGGCGGTCGCTGGCGTCATCGCCGGTTTGCGCTTGCGGATGAACTTGGCGCAGACCTCGGCAAGCTCCTCGGTATGCTTTTCGTCCCACAACCAGAGCTCGGGCGAGTGTTGCAGCGCGCGCCGTGTCGAGCCACCCCCCGGCGACTTCATCCTCAGGTGGTAGGCCTTCCGGAGCGTTTCGGCGAGTGGTTCTCGCCAGTCGGGCGCTTCAGCGATCCTCGAAAAGGACGCGACCAGGAAATCCTGACGAGAAATCGTGACATGCACGATCAGCGCCCTCAGGATCGCGAGCTTGTCCGGGTAGTCACGGTAGACGGTGGCCGTACTCACCTTCGCCCGGTGAGCCACCGCGGTGGTGCTCAGACCTTCAAAGCCCTTTTCGTCGAGCAGCTCCGCCGCCGCCGCCAGGACCGGTGAAAGAGGCTTCGGTCCTGCAGGGAGAGGTGCAGCCGCAGCTTCGGCGGTTTTGCGGCCGCGAGGGGCGGGCGCGCTGCGCTTTGTTGCGCCCTTTGGCTTGGCAGCCGCGATGGTTTTCTTTCTTTCTGTTGTCATGACGAAATATAGCCTAATTCTAAAGAATTAATTCTTTTACGCGGTTTTCTGTTCGGTCAGACCGAGGGTGTCGATGCTTTGCTGGCGCATCAGATATTTCTGGACCTTGCCGGTGATCGTCATCGGGAAGGCGTCAACGAAACAGATATGCCTCGGAATTTTATAATGAGCGATTTGTCCGCGGCAAAATTCCCTGATTTCTTCAGGTGTTGCAGTCTGTCCACTGCGCAGCAAGATCCATGCACAGAGCTCTTCGCCGTACTTCGGATCGGGCACCCCAACCACCTGGACGTCCTGCACCTTGGGGTGCCGATAGAGAAATTCTTCGATCTCGCGCGGATAGACATTTTCACCACCGCGAATGACCATGTCCTTCAGGCGCCCCACGATATTGACGTAGCCCTCCTCGTCCATCGTGGCTAAATCGCCGGTGTGCATCCAGCCGGCAACATCTACCGCGTCGCGGGTCTTCTCAGGATCGTTCCAGTAGCCCCGCATCACCGAATAGCCCCGGGTACAAAACTCCCCGGTGACGCCGCGCGGCACGATGCGTCCCTGCGAATCGACGATCTTGACCTCGATATGCGGCTGCACACGCCCGACCGTCGAGACGCGTCGTTCGAGCGAGTCGTCGACCGAGCTCTGTGTCGAGACCGGCGAGGTTTCAGTCATGCCGTAGGCGATCGTCATCTCGCGCAGATGCATCTGCGACTGCACGCGCTTCATGATCTCGATCGGGCAGGGCGAGCCGGCCATGATGCCGGTGCGCAGCGACGACAAATCGAATTCGGCAAAGCGCGGATGGTCGAGCTCGGCAATGAACATCGTCGGCACGCCGTAGAGCGCGGTGCAGCGCTCGGCCTGCACCGTCTCAAGCACTGCCAGCGGATCGAAGGCATCAGACGGATAGACCATCGCTGCGCCATGGGTCATGCAGCCGAGGTTGGCCATCACCATGCCGAAGCAGTGATAAAGCGGCACCGGCGCGCACAGCCTGTCTTCAGGGGTCAGCCGGATGGCTTCGCCGACGAAAAAGCCGTTGTTCAGGATGTTGCGGTGGGTGAGCGTTGCGCCCTTCGGAAAGCCGGTGGTGCCCGAGGTGAACTGGATGTTGATCGGGTCGTCGAACTGCAGCGTGCCTGCGAGCTCGGCCAGTTGGGCGCGTTGCGCCTCGCCGCCCGCCTGCATGATCTGATCGAAGTTCACCATGCCCGGAGTCGACTGCGTTCCCAGCCGGATCACGCTGCGCAGATGCGGCAGCGCCGCGGCGTGCAACTGGTGAGGCGCCGCGCTGGCAAGCTCCGGGGCGAGGTCCTGCACGATCGCCAGGTAGTCGCTGGTCTTGAGCGCCGGTGCCAGGACCAGCGCCTTGCACTCAACCTTGTTGAGCGCGTAGTCGAGTTCGGCCCGTCGGTAGGCCGGATTGATATTGACCAGGATCAGGCCGGCCTTGGCGGTCGCGAACTGCATCAGCGTCCATTCCGAGCAGTTGGGCGCCCAGATGCCGATCCTGTCGCCCGGCACCAGCCCGATCGCGAGCAGACCCGCCGCCAGGGCGTCGACCCGTGCGCCGAGTTCGGCCCAGGTCCACCGCACGTCCTGATGGCGCACGATCAGCGCGTCCCGATCGGCAAAGCGTGCGACCGTCCGATCGAAGGCCGACCCGATGGTCTCGCCGATCAGTTTGGCTTCAGACGTGCCGTGGTCATAGGACAGGGAAGACAGGGAATTGGGGGGCATGACGATCTCCGCAGGACGTATCGCGCGCAACCCCCGATGCTAACCGACTCGCAAGCGCATGCCCATCGCTGGCGAGGCTTTCGCCGACCTGTTGATGACCGGGATCCGGTTTTTAAAAATCAACTTTTTTTCTCGGATCGGAAATCGGCCACGGATTTCGATTCCCTTCGGCTTGACGCCTTCCGGTGGATCGTCAAGACTCGCTGCCGGTCTGTCGCTGCGGCGGCTTTCCCTGACACCTCATCCGCTGAAGATCCGCAGGAGACATCATGCAAGCCCGCTTCACTCGCGTCATGGCAGCCCTTGCGCTGGTTGCTGGACTTTCGGCATTTTCGGGCCTCGTGCAGGCGCAGACCCTCAAAGTCGTGATGCACTCCGACATCAAGGTGCTCGATCCTCTGGTGAGCACGCAATACATCGTGCGCAACCACGGCCATATGGTCTGGGATCAGCTGGTCGCCTTCGACGAAAAGAACGAGGTGCGCCCGCAAATGGCGTCCAGGTGGACGGTGAGTGCCGACAAGCTGGTCTACACCTTCGTGCTGCGCGACGGTCTCGAATGGCACGACGGCACGCCGGTCACCAGTGACGACTGCATCGCCTCGATCAAGCGCTTCGTGCAGCGAGACCCGTCCGGACTGCGGCTTGCACCGTCGATTGCCGGCTTCGAGGGGGTCGATGCCAAGACCTTCCGGCTCAAGCTCAAGGAGCCCTATGCGCTGGTCCTCGAGACGCTGGCCAAGCCGAGCCTGTCGCCGATGCTGATCATGCCAAAGCGCGTGGCCGAGACGCCGGCCTCCGAGCCGATCGGGCCCGAGAAGGTGATCGGCTCCGGGCCCTTCATCTTCAAGGCCGACGAGTGGAAGCCGGGCGAGAAGGTGGTCTATGTGCGCAATCCGAAATACAAGCCGCGCGCCGAGCCGCCGTCCGGATTTGCCGGTGGCAAGGTCGCGATGGTCGAGCGTATCGAGTGGCTGGCGATCCCGGATGCTCAGACCGCGGTCAGCGCACTCACCCGCGGCGAAGTCGATATGGTCGAGATCGTGCCGACCGACCTGTTGCCGCTGGTCGAAAAGGACAAGGCGATCACCGTCCTGCCCTTCAGCAGTGGCCAGTACTTTGGCCGCATGAATTGGGCCTTTCCGCCCTTCGACAATGTCAAAGTCCGTCAGGCGGCGATGGTCGCGCTCAACCAGGAGCAGATACTCAAGGGCGTGATTGGCGATCCGCGCTACTACAAGGTCTGCAAGTCGATGTATTTCTGCGGCTCGCAGCTGGCGACCGACGCGGGTTCAGCCGGCTTTTTCCAGGGCGATGTCAAGCGTGCCCAGCAGATGCTCAAGGACGCCGGCTATGACGGCACCCCGGTGGTGATTCCTTATCCGACCGACCTGCCGACGCTCGCGCCGCTCGGGCCGCTGGCCAAGCAGCAGCTTGAGCGTGCAGGCTTCAAGGTGCAGCTCGCCCCGATGGACTGGCAGTCGATGGGCGCCCGTCTGCGCAAGAAAGACAAAATTGCCGACGGCGGCTGGAGCTTTTTCATGTCCTTCTACGATGCGCGCGATGCGCTCGACCCAATCGGTCGCACGGTGCTCAATGCCAACTGCAAGACCTCCTTCCTCGGCTGGCCCTGCGACGACAAGTTCGAGTTTTTGCGCAACGCCTATACCCGCGCCGACACGCTTGAGGCCAAGCGCGACATCGCTCGCGAAGTGCAGGAGCGCAATACCGAGGTCGGCGTGTTCGTGCCGCTGGGTGAGGCGCGTTTCGTGGGCGCCATGAACCGCAAGCTCGAGTACACCTTCAAGGCGCCGATCACGGTGTTCTGGGGGCTGAAGAAGAGCTAGGGCTGCCGTGTTCGTCGCCGATTTCCGACCACCAGCGCCTGATCTTCGATGCTGAGCTTCATCCTCCGCCGTGTCCTGGCGGTGATTCCGGTGCTGCTGATCGTGGCGGTGCTGGTGTTCGGTCTGCTGCGGATGGTGCCCGGCGATCCGGCGGCGGTCATCGCCGGCGATGCCGCGACCAATGAGCAGGTCCGCGATATCCGCGAACGGCTCGGGCTTGAAAAGCCGATCCCGGTGCAGTTCGCGATCTGGCTCGGCAGACTGGTGCAGGGCGATCTCGGGCAGAGCTTCTTCTTCAAGAAGCCGGTGGCCGACCTCATCGCCCAGCGTCTCGAACCAACCCTTGCGCTCGGGGCATGTGCCCTGGTGCTGGCGGTGGCGGTGGCGGTGCCGCTTGGCGTGCTGGCCGCGTTCAAACAGGGCAGCTGGATTGATCGGCTGGTGATGGGCCTGTCAGTGATGGGCTTTTCGCTGCCGCTCTTCGTGCTGGGCTATCTGCTGGTCTATGTCTTTGCGGTCGAGCTCGAATGGCTGCCGGTACAGGGCTATGCCAGGATCGCCGATGGTTTCTGGCCGTTCATCGAGCGGCTCATCCTGCCGAGTGTGGCCTTGTCGGTGGGCTATATCGCGCTGATTGCGCGCATCACCCGCACCAGCGTGCTCGAGGTGCTCAACGAAGACTACATCCGCACCGCGCGGGCCAAGGGTCTGACCGACCGCGAGGTGCTGGTGGGGCATGCGCTTCGCAATGCGGCGGTGCCGATCCTGACCATCATCGGCATCGGTCTGGCGGTGCTGATCGGCGGGGCGGTGGTGACCGAGAGCGTGTTTGCCATTCCCGGCCTCGGGCGCCTCACGGTCGAGGCGGTGCTGTCACGTGATTTCCCGGTGATCCAGGCGCTGATTCTGCTGTTTTCCTGCGGATACCTGCTGGTCAATCTGCTGATCGATATCGGCTATGCCTTCCTCGACCCCCGAATCCGCTACTGAGTCGCTCGACCGAGCGTCGGGCTTGCCTGCGCCGCCTTTGCCACCTGGAGGGCCGTCGACGCCGGTCTTGCGCTGGCGTCGCGTGCTGCGCCATCGCGCGGTCATGGTCGGCGGCCTGATCCTCATGGTGATGCTGCTGATTGCGCTGCTGGCGCCCTGGCTCGGCACGGTCGACCCGACCGAGATCGATGCCGCCGCGCGCAATCGCAAGCCCGGTGCCGAGATCACCCTCACCAATGCCGACGGCGAAAGCCGCGAGCACACCGCCTGGTTCGGCACCGACAACCTCGGACGCGATGTCTACAGCCGGGTGCTCTATGGCACGCGCGTGTCGCTGGTGGTCGGGTTCACGGTGTCGGTGATCGCGATCTCGATCGGTCTGGTGATCGGCCTGGTGGCGGGGTTTGCCAGACGCCTCGATGGCCCGGTGATGCGTCTGATGGACGGGCTGATGGCCATCCCCGGCATCCTGCTGGCGATCGCGCTGGTAGCGGTCTGGGGAGGCGGACTCACCACCGTGATCCTGGCGATCGTGGTGCCCGATGTGCCGCGCGTCGTGCGACTGGTGCGATCGGTCGTACTCAGCGTTCGCGAAGAACCTTATGTCGAGGCGGCGATCTCGGTGGGCGCGCCCACGATCATGCTGCTTGTGCGCCATGTGCTGCCCAATACGCTGGCACCGCTGATCGTGCAGGGCACCTTTCTGTGTGCCTCGGCGATGCTCTCGGAGGCTGCCCTCTCGTTTCTCGGCATGGGCATACCGCCCGAGATTCCGAGCTGGGGCAACATCATTGCCGAGGGCCGTTCGCTCTTTCGCATCCATCCGCACAACATCTTCTATCCGGGCCTTTTTCTGGCGCTCACCGTGCTGGCGGTCAATGTGCTGGGTGACGGCCTGCGTGACACGCTCGACCCCAAGATGAGCCGGCGCCTGTGATCATCAACCGCACTGAACCGTCCCCATCGGCCTCATCGGCGCCGCCGGCGCTCGAGCTTCGCGAGCTGTCGATCAGTCTGCCGCCCGGCGCCGATCGCACCCATGCGGTCGAGCGCGTCAATCTCACCGTGCAGCGTGGCGAGGTGGTCTGTCTGGTGGGCGAATCGGGCTCGGGCAAGTCGGTGATTGCGCAGGCGGTGATGGGTCTGCTGCCGCGCGGGCTTGCACCGAGCGGCGGGCAGATCCTGCTGGCCGGCACCGATGTGCTGACGGCGAGCGCGCAGTGGCTGCGCGAGGCGCGCTGCGTGCGCATGTCGATGATCTTCCAGGAGCCGATGACCGCGCTCAATCCGGTGATGACCTGCGGCGATCAGATCGACGAAGTGCTGCGCAAGCACACCGCGCTGTCGGCCCGTGCGCGGCGCGAGAAGGTGCTCGACATCCTGCTGCATGTGCGACTGCCCGACCCGCCCCGCATCTACGAGGCCTATCCGCATCAGCTCTCGGGTGGCCAGCGTCAGCGCATCATGATCGCGATGGCGCTGGTGCTTGATCCGGCGCTGCTGATTGCCGACGAGCCGACCACCGCGCTCGATGTGACCACGCAGGCGCAGATCCTCAAGCTGATTCGCGAGCTGCAGACCACGCACGGTACCGGCGTGCTGTTCATCACCCATGATTTCGGCGTGGTCGCCGAAATCTCGGATCGGGTGGCGGTGCTGCGCCATGGCGAACTGGTCGAAGCCGGCCCGACCCAGCAGGTGCTGCGCGAGCCATCGCACGACTACACCCGGATGCTGATCGCCTCGGTGCCCTCGATCGTGCCGCCGGATGATCCGTCTGCTGGCCAAACCGAACTGCTGCTCAAGCCGGTGCTTCGCATCGAGCATCTGATCAAGACCTATGTGAGCGGCGGGCTGTTTCAGCGCCGCCGCGAAGTGCGGGCGGTCGATGATGTCAGTCTCGAAATTTCGCCGGGGCAGACCGTGGGCATCGTCGGCGAATCAGGCTCGGGCAAGTCGACGCTTGCGCGCTGCGTGGTGCGGCTGATCGATCTGAGCGGCGGGAAGGTCTTCCTGGGGGCTGATGAGATCGGCCATCGCTCGCGTGGCGAGATGCGCGAGATGCGCCGGCGCATCCAGATCATCTTTCAGGACCCCTATCGCTCGCTCAACCCGCGACGCACCGCCGGCGAGTCGATCATCGAAGGACCGATGTATTTCGGCACGAGCCGCGCCGAGGCGATTGCGCGGGCGCGCGAGCTGATGAGTCTGGTGCGCCTCGACCCGACCGCGCTCGAGCGCTATCCGCATGAATTCTCGGGCGGTCAGCGTCAGCGGCTATGCATTGCGCGGGCGCTGGCGATGGCGCCTCAGGTGCTGGTGGCCGATGAGGCGGTGTCGGCGCTCGATGTCTCGGTGCAAAAGCAGGTGCTCGAGCTGCTCGACGATATTCGCGAACGATTGAATCTTGCGGTGCTCTTCATCACCCACGACCTGAGGGTGGCCGCGCAGATCTGCGATCGGGTCGGCGTGATGAGCCAGGGCAAGCTGGTGGAATACGGCAGCGCGAGCGAGGTACTGGGCCGGCCCAGGCATCCTTATACCCAGGCACTGCTGTCGGCTGCACCCGGTCGGCGCTGGGATTTCAGCCGACAGGACGGGGCCGCAGGCTGACGCCGCCGGCCCCGCGGACGATCACATCTTCTTCCAGTCGCCCGACTGCTCGAAAGCATAGGCCGCCTTGTAGATGGTCGGTTCGTCGTAGTGCTTGCCGATCAGCATCATCGAGATCGGCAAACCATCGGCCATGCCGCACGGGATCGCCATGGCCGGGTGATGGCTGATGTCGAAGGGCGCGGTATTGGCGATCATGTTGAAGGCCAATTCGATGATCTCTTCGCGGCTCGCGTCGGGTGCCGGCAGCTTGGTCGCCTTGATCGCGGTGGTCGGCATCAGCAGCAGGTCGTACTCGGCCAGCGCGGCATCGTAGGCGGCGGTGAGCAGGCGGGTGAGATTCATCGCCTTGCCGTAGTAGCGGCTGCCGTAGTGCTTGCGGATGTAGGTGCCAAACAGCGTGAACAGTTTGGTGGTCTCCGACATCTCGTTGGCGCGGGTGCGCCAGTTGCGATGAAAGTCCATCAGGCTGGTGACGTAGAGGTCGGGGCGACTCACCCCATAGCCGTCGCCGTGCATCATGGTCTGGGTGAGGCCTTCAACGCCGATCGGCATCCAGAGCGCGCCACCGAGCATATGCCACGGGATCGAGACTTCGCTGACGTCGGCGCCCAGATCGCCCAGCCGCTTGGCGGCGGCACGGACCTTCTCGTTGACCACTGCCTCTGCATTGGGCTGCTGAAAGCCCTCGGTGACGATGCCGATCTTCATGCCCTTGACACCGCCCTCGAGGGACTTGGTATAGGCATGGGTCTTGACGTTGTACTGGCGCGGATCGTAGCCGTCGTTGCCGGCGAGCACTTCGAGCAGCAAGGCGTTGTCGGACACATTGGCGGTGATCGGGCCGGTGTGATCAACATAGATCTCGATCGGCATGATGCCGGTGTAGGGCACCAGGCCGTGGGTGGCCTTCATGCCGTAGGTGCCGCAAAAAGACGAGGGCATCCTGATCGATCCGCCCTGGTCGCCGCCGATCGCCATATCGACTTCGCCTGCGGCCACCAGTGCCGCGCTGCCCGAGGACGAACCGCCCGCCGAGTAGCCCATCTTGTGCGGGTTGTGAACTGCGCCTGTGGCGTTGGTATGGCTGCCGCCCGACAGACAGAAATTTTCGCAATGCGACTTGCCGACGATGGTGCCGCCGGCATCCAGGATCCGCTCGACGATGGTCGCATCGATGTTGGGCATATAGCCTTCGAGCGTTGCGGCGCCATTCATCATCGGCACGCCGGCCAGCATCACATTGTCCTTGAGCACAATTGTGCGGCCCTTGAGCTTGCCGCGCGAGGCGCCCTGCACCGTGGTCTTCACATACCAGGCGTTGTATTTGTTTTCCTCGGCGGAGGGCCGATAGCCCGGGGTGCGCGGATAGCGCACGATCGGCAGGTTGTCGGGCAAGGCATCGACGACGTTGTAGGCCGCGACGTTGGGTCGCAGCAGATCAATGAACGAGGTCACATCGGCATCGGTGAGCGACAGGCCGATTTCATCGGCCACCTGTCGAAGCTGCTGGGGTGTCGGGACTTGAACAGCCATGGCGTCATCCTCCTGCGGGTTGGAATAAAGTTGAAACGACAGCGAAAAAGCCCCGGAAAATCCAGGGAAATTGAATGCTGCGATCGTCAGGGCGCGAGATATTTCAGCAGCCGAGGATCGTCCTTGATCTGGGCAGCCGTGCCTTCGAGTGCGATCGAGCCGCGGTCCATCACATAGACATAGTCGGCCACCCTGAGTGCGAGCTCGATATGCTGCTCGACCAGGATCAGGCTGCGCTCTTTCGACAGTTGCACCAGCCGGTCAGCGATCTCTTCGATCACGCCGACCCAGACACCCTCGGTCGGCTCATCGAGCATGATCAGCTTGGGATTGCCGAGCAGCGCGCGACTGATCGCCAGCATCTTTCGCTCGCCGCCCGACAGCGTGGCGGCGGTTTGCCCGAGTCGCTGGGCAAGCTTGGGGAAAAAGTCGAGCACATAGTCGATGCGCGACGGGCCTTTCTGGCTGATCGCGCCCAAAAGCAGATTTTCCTTGACCGTGAGCTTGCCGAAGATCGCCTGTTCCTGCGGCACATAGCCCACACCGCGGCGCGCACGCTGTTCGGTTGATTCGCCGACCGCCTCGCGTCCGTCGAACAGGATCTGCCCTGACATCGGCTTGATTTCGCCGGCCAGGGTCTTGAGCAGGGTGGTCTTGCCTGCGCCATTGCGACCCAGAATCGCGACCATGCCGGGCGAGCGCGCTTCGATCGCCAGATCGAACAGCACCTGGCTGCGACCGTAGCCGGCGCTCAAGCCCCGGACTTCGAGCATTTTCGGCGTCTCAGACACGGCTGGTATACACCTCTTGAACTTTCTTCGAGTTTTCGATTTCCTCGACCGTGCCGTCGTCGAGCACCTTGCCCTGATCGAGCACGGTCAGGTGATCGCAGATGTGCTTGATGAAGTCGAGGTCGTGCTCGACGATCACCAGCGCGCATTCGGCCTTGATCGGCAGCAGCAACTCGCCGGTCACTCGCCGCTCTTCCGGGCTCATGCCGCCGGTGGGCTCATCGAGCAGCAGCAGCCGCGGCTTGGGGGCCAGCGCCATCGCGATCTCGAGCCACTGCTGCTCGCCATGGCTGAGTTCGCCGGCGAGGTCGTCAGCGCGCGGCGAGAGCCTGAACTGATCAAGCGATTTCATGATGTTCGAGTGCATCGCCTGGCGGCTTTGCGAGCGCACCAGCGACCACATGCTGCGGTTGGCCTGCAGGGCCAGCAGGACATTGTCGTAGACCGACAGTTCGGGGAGCACCGCGGTGATCTGGAACTTCAGACTCAGTCCTGCGCGCGAGCGTTCATAAGGCAGCGCGGTGGTGATGTCGCGTCCGTCGAAGGTGATCGAGCCGGTGGTCGGAAAATGCGCGCCAGCCAATGCCTTGAGCAGCGTGCTCTTGCCCGAACCATTCGGTCCGATCAGGCCATGAAAGGTGCCGGCTCTGACGGTCAGGTCGACCCCGCCCAGCGCCTGCAGCGCGCCGAAGGTCTTGGTCACCCCCCGTGTTTCAAGAAGCGCCACGATGCCTTACTCCGGAGGGCGGCCCTTGGGGCGCCATCCATAGGAAAAGAAGCGTTCGCGGCTCGGCACGAACATGCCGAGAATGCCGCCCGGCTGGAAGGTCACCACCAGCAGCAGCACCAGGCCGAGGATGACTGGCCAGAAGCGCTTGACGATGCTGATATCGGCCAGGACATAGCTGAGGATTTCGATCGAGGCCGTGCCGATGATCGGGCCGATGAGCGTGCCCGAGCCGCCGAAGAGGCAATAGATGACCGCCATGGTCGACAGGCCCGGGCCCATGTTGCCCGGTCCGATGAAGCCCTGGTGATAGCTGTAAAGCGCACCGGCCAGACCACTGATCATGCCGGCGAAGGCAAACACCGCAGCCTTGTAGAGCTGCACGCGATAGCCGAAAAAGGACAGGCGTTCTTCGTTCTGGCGCATGCCGGCCAGCACCAGACCCATCTGCGAGCGCATCAGGTAGCGGCTGGTCAGATAGACCGCCAGCAGACAGCCGAAGGCGAGAAAGTAAAAGGGCACGCCCTCGACGAATTCGAAAGAGCCTGCCTGCAGGAGTTTGATCGACGACAGGCCGTTGCCGGCGCCGACGTATTGCCATCCTGAGACCAGGCGCTCGGCGGCATAAGCACCGGTCAGTGTGCCCAGTGCAATGAAGATCTGCGTGGGCGTCTTGCGCCCGAGCAGCAAAAAGGCGGCAAAGGCGAGCGCGAGCAGCAGGCCGACCAGCATGGCCAGCGGCAGCGTTCCCCAGATATGACTGAAATCCAGGTCGCGACCGACCAGTGCGATGACATAAGCCGGGACCCCGAAAAACAGGGCCTGACCAAAGCTCATGATGCCCGAGTAACCCCAGCACAGATCGAAACCGATCGCGAGGATCGACAGGATCAGCACATTGGTGAAAAGCGTCAGCAATTCGGGATGATCGCCCAGGGTGAAGGGCGCCACGATGAGCACCGCCAGCACCGCGAGCTCAACCATTGGCAGCACGCGAACGGGTAAGCGCCCGCGTGCTGTCTGCGCTGTCGACGACGTCGTCACGCCGGCCATACCGATGTCGTCAGAACGCGTTTCATGGTCTCAGCACTCCTTCGGATCGACCATCTCGGACTTCTTGACGATCTCGTAGCGCGTCTTGCCGCCTTCGACCTTGCATACCGCGATGTACATGTTCATCTTGCAGTGCATCTTGCCCGGGACCATCTCGGCGCCGCCGCCCGGGCCGTTGGCCAGCTTGGCCTTGTCCATCGCGGCTGCGACCTTGTCGCGGGTCAGATCGCCCTTGGTGGCAATCACCGCCGCCTCGTAGAACTTCACGCCGCGATACATGCCGGTTGCCGCGCTGCCGGCGGTGAAGAGGTACTTGGTGTTCGGGAACATCTTGGCGTAGTCCTCCTGCAGCTTCTTGCTGAAGGGATCATCCACCGCCTGGAAATAGTCGAGGCAGCTCACCAGACCGTCCATCTCATTGGCCGGGTGGTAGTTGAGCAGGTTCTCGTCGTAGTAGACGCAGCTGACGACACCACCGTTTTTCTGGAAGCCGCTCTCATAGAGCTGCTTGACGAAGGGCTGCAGGCCCGGCGGGATGATGGTGTTGAAGACGCAGTCGACCTTGCCGTCGCGGATCTTGCCGATCGTGGCCGAGTATTCGGCCTGGTCGAGCGGGTAGTACTCCTCGAAGACCACCGTGCCGCCATTGGCTTCAATGACTTTGCGGGCGTACTTGTTGAGCAGCTGCGGCCAGACATAGTTGGCCGAGGGCAGTGCAAAGCGCTTCTTGCCAAGCGTCTTGATCAGGTAAGGAATCAGCTCGTCGCACTGCTGAGCCGGCGTCGGGCCGGTGTTGAACAGGTTGGGCGTGCACTCCTGGCCTTCATACAGCTGCGGATAGATGTAAAGCGTCTTGCCGCGGTTGACGATCGGATCCTTGATCGCCTGACGCATTGCGCTGGTGATGCCGCCGAGCACGACATCGACTTTCTTTTCCTGGATCAGCTTGCGGACATTGCCGACCGCGATCTTCGGATCGGAGGCGGTGTCTTCCAGGAAGAGCTGGATCGGACGGCCAAGGATGCCGCCGCCCTTGTTGATCTGGTCGACCGCAAATTGCGCGACCTGCCAGTTGGCATTGCCCGAGGGGGCAATCGCGCCGGTGATGTCGGTGGCGATACCCATTTTGATCGGGCCTGCGGCATGGCTGAAGGTCGGCTTGAGCATCCAGCCGCCGGTCACACCGGCAACCCATCCCGAAGCGGCGAGTGCGCCGGCTCCGGTCAGCAGCCGGCGCCGTTCTTTGACAGGGGCGACGGCCTTGCCGTCGACCGGATCAGCAGCATTGTTTGAAGCAGTCATTTCAGAGTCTCCCTTGAGAGATGAAGCCCTGCGGGCGGAATTTCACGATGGCGAGTGCGATGACAAAAACCAGCGGGTCGGCCAGCACCGGGTTGACCACCCAGGGCAGACCGGCCGCCATGACGCCCACCGCTGCCGCGCCGAGGACAGGGCCCTCGAACGTACCGACACCGCCAAGCATCACGGACAGGAAGGCCTGCACCAGGAAGCGGATCCCGATGTCGGCCGAAAGCTGATACAGCGGCACGATCAGCGCGCCTGCCAGACCGGCCAGCGCCGATCCGAATGCGAAGGTCAGCGCATACAGCCGCGAGGTGGAAATGCCACTGGCCCGGGCCAGCATCGGGTTCTCGAGCGAGCCGCGGATGCGCAGGCCCATCGAGGTTCGGGCGAGAAAGAAATAGCTGAGTGCGATCACGATCAGGGTCGTCACGATGATGACCGTGCGCCAGACCGAAAAATTGAGCGCGCCGATCGTGATGGTTCCGGCCAGCGGCTCTTCGATCGATTTGTAGTGCCCGCCGAGCAGGCCTCGAATGACCTCCCGGATCACCAGGCCGATGGCAAAGGTGCCGAGCATGGCGAGAATCGGTGCCGCGTAAAAACGCCGGATGATGAATCGTTCGAGGACCAGACCCAGCAGGGCAACGATGATCGGCGCCGCGATCAGGCCGGCCCACAGCGGCAGTCCGTACTCCTGGAACAGAAAGAGCGTGTAGGCGCCAACCAGTACGAACTCGCCATGCGCGAAATTGAAGATGCCCATCATGCTGGCAATCACGCCGAGCCCGAGCACGATCAGAACGATCACCGAGGTGAAAGCGGCAATATCGAAGACGAGGCGAACGGCGGTATCCATGAGCAACTGTTCAGAGCAAAACGCGTACCAGACCTGATTTGCGGCGTAGCCAAATCGAGCGGTCGCTTGGATCAGAGCCGTTTTCCGGGGGGTTTGCCGATAACCGTCACCGGCGCTGACCCAATGTACCCGGCGTTCCTTGCCGAGGCAATTGATTTCGGCGGTGCATATGCAGCGCCATGATGGTGCTGTGAGTGCACCTGAATGTGCTGCGATACCGTCGTTGAAAAACCATCGCCAGCCTCGTGATGGTGGCGCTAAGCTTTGTGTTTGATGACTTTGATGGAGAGCGTCGAGATGAATGATCGGAAGGGTCGCAGTGAAGCGCTGGTCAGGATCGCCTGTATCCAGATGGAGCCGAAAGTCGGCGAAAAAGCGGCGAATGTGGCAAAGAGCCTCGAGCTGATCGGCCGTGCGGCCGATGGTGGCGCGCACCTCATCGTCTTGCCCGAGCTGGCCAATTCAGGCTATGTCTTCGAGACGCGCGAGGAAGCCTTTGCATTGGCCGAAGAGATTCCCGATGGCCCGACCACGCGTGCCTGGGCCGCGATTGCGAAAGAACGCAATCTGACCATCGTTGCCGGCATTGCCGAGCGCGAGGGTGCAGTGCTGTTCAACTCGGCCGCCATCGTCGGCCCCGAGGGTCACATCGGCACCTTCCGAAAGGTTCACCTGTGGAACGAAGAAAATCTTTTCTTCGAGCCGGGCAATCTCGGATTCCCGGTCTTTGCCACGCCGGTCGGTCGCATCGGCGCCATGATCTGCTACGACGGCTGGTTCCCTGAAGGCTATCGTCTGCTGGCATTGCAGGGCGCCGATCTCATCTGTATTCCGACCAACTGGGTGCCGATTCCGGGGCAGGATCCGACGCAGCGCGCGATGGCCAATATCCTGTGCATGGCGGCAGCACATTCGAACTCGGTCTTCGTGGCGGCTGCCGATCGGGTGGGCACCGAGCGCGGGCAGCTCTTCCTGGGTGAGAGCCTGATCGTGAGCTACACCGGCTGGCCGGTGGCAGGGCCGGCATCAAAGACCGATGAAGCCATCATTTATGCCGATGTGAACCTGTCGGATGCTCGTCGCAAGCGCAACTGGAACGAATACAACCAGGTGCTGCGCGATCGGCGCACAGACGTCTATGACGAACTGCTGGGCGCCGATGTGAAAAGAGGCTGGTACTGAAGAGGCTGGTACTAAGGTGACTGGTACTAAGGTGACTGTTACTGAGGGGGCTGTTACCAGGCAGTCTGGTCATGCGCCTCAGGTCCCGACGCCTTCGAGAAATGCGGCCAGATTGATGCCGAGGTCTTCGACCGCATAGCCGCCTTCTTGCACCAGGAGGGTCGGCATGCCGAGCGCGCCAATGCGCTGCCCGGCGCAGCGAAAGCCTGCGGTGCTGACCGACAGCAGCGCGGACGGGTCTTTCTCGTAGGCATCAAAGCCCAGCGAGACGACCAGCGCTGCCGGCTCGAAGGCTTTGATGGCCGCAATCGCTCGGTCAATCGTCGCCAGCCACGGGGCATCGCCGGTTCGCAGCGGCAGCGGCAGGTTGAGCGTTTGGCCTGCGCCCGCGCCTTCACCGGTTTCGTCGGCGCGCCCGGCAAAGAAGGGATAGCCCCAGTCGGGGTCGGCATGGACTGACACGAACAAGACATCGCCGCGAGACCAGAAGATGCCCTGCGTGCCGTTGCCGTGATGCACGTCGATATCGAGGATGGCCACGCGACCGCGTGCCGCGGCAAGGCGATGCGCCGCCACCGCCGCATTGTTGACGTAGCAAAAACCTGCGCCCAGATCGGCATAGGCATGATGACCCGGTGGCCGGCACAGGGCATACGCGACCGGTGCGCCCGCCAGCACCGCATCGGCGCCGTCGACTGCGCAGTGCGCAGCACTCAGCACCGCCGCCCAGGTACCGGCACCGATCGGCGAGGTGGTGCTGCTCAGGTAATGCCCGGCCTGGCCGAGCACGCTGTCGGGGCGTGCGCTCATGTGCCGGTTGGGAAAGGCATAGGGCTGCACCCATTCGCCGCGTGGCGTGCCGGCAAACAGTGCCTGCCAGCGGGTGTGGGCGGTCTGCAGAAAGTTCAGGTAGTCATCGGTGTGCACCGTGCGAAGTGGCGCCAGACCATGGTCGATGGGTTCGCGCAGATCGTGGCCGCGATCGCGCAGGGCGCCGAGCAGCGCGTCGACCCGGTCGGGGGTCTCACGCGCCGGCAACACGTCCCGGCCGATGGCATAGCGGTCGGGTACGTGGCCGGCATGCAGCCGGCTGTGGAAGATCTGCATCGATCAGCTCCTTGCGCGCGGCAGCGTGAGGCTCAGGCGAGCAGCCTGATGCCGCCAATCTCAGACTGCCAACTTCATGCCGCCAAGCTCAGGCCGCCAATCTCAGGCGACAAGCTTCAGCCCGCGTGCGAAGTCGAGCGTGGTGTCGAGCGCGCGGGTGAGCTTGTCGAAGAGTTCGTCGATCTGGGTCTCGGTGATGATGAGCGGCGGGCAGACCGCCATCGTGTCGCGCAGCGGCCGCGTGATCAGGCCGTTTTCAAGCACCGCATTGCCAAGCCGTGCGATCACGCCCGACGTGGCATCGAAGGTCTTGCGGGTCGCTTTGTCCTGCACGATTTCGAGTGCACCGATCAGACCGACGCCGCGGGTTGATGAGACCAGCGGATGGGCCGAGAGGGCCGCCAGGCGTGCCTGGAACTTGGGCGAGACACGTTTGACATGGCCGACGATGTCGCGCTCTTCATAGATTTTCAGCGCTTCGACGGCCACCGCCGAGGCGACCGGATGGCCAGCATAGGTCACGCCATGCGAGAAGGTGCCGTTGCGCTCGCTGCCCTTGACCAGGCCGTCGTAGATGGTCTTGGAGACCAGCGTGGCCGAGATTGGCATGTAGGAGCTTGAGAGCGCCTTGGCCACGGTCATGATGTCGGGCTTGATGCCATAGGTGTCGCAGCCGAACATGTTGCCGGTGCGCCCGAACCCGGTGATGACCTCGTCGGCCACCAGCAGGATGTCGTGTTTTTTCAGCACCGCCTGGATCTTTGCGAAGTAGCCGGCTGGCGGCACGATCACACCACCCGCACCCTGCACCGGCTCGGCGAAGAAGGCGGCGATGGTGTCGGCGCCTTCGCGGGCGATCAGGGCTTCGAGGTCGGCAACCAGCCGATCGACCATCTGTTCGTCGGTCTCGCCCGGATGGGTCGAGTGATACAGGCTCGGGCAGCCGGTGCGCAGCACGCGTGCGACCGGCAGGTCGAAGTCGGCATGGTTGTAGGGCAGACCGGTGAGGCTTGCCGCCATGACGGTGACACCGTGATAGCCGCGCTCGCGCGCAATCAGCTTTTTCTTTTCGGGTTTGCCAAGTGCATTGAAGTAGTACCAGATCACCTTGACCGCGGCATCGTTGGCCTCGGAGCCGGAGTTGGCAAAGAGCGCCTTGTCCATGCCGAGATGACGGGTCATCGCGAGCAGCCGTTCGGACAATTCGATCGAGGGCTCGTTCGAGCGGCCGGCGAAGATCTGGTAATAGGGCAGCTCCTTCATCTGCCGGATCGCGGCATCGACCAGGCGCTGCTCTGAAAAGCCGAGCGCGGTGCACCACAGGCCGGCCATGCCTTCAAGAAAGCGGTTGCCCTGGTCGTCTTCGACGTAGATGCCATCGCCTTTGCGGATCACCATCGGGCCGGTTGCGCCGAAGGTGTTCAGCGGGGTGTAGGGATGGATCAGGTTGCGGACGTCCTCGCGGACGTTTTCGGCATGGGTGCGGGTCATGATGGGTCTCCGGTGAGGAATGGATGGCTCAGGAATCGATCTTGATGCCGGCACGATTGATGAGATCGCGATAGACGGCATTGTCCGACTGGATCTGTTTTGCGAATGCAGCCGGCCCCTTGTAGTCGGGATATTGACTGAATTTCAGCAGCAACTCCCTCGTGCCGCTTGCCGACATGGCTTTTTCGCTTTCGAGTGCCAGCCGCTCGATGATCTCGGGTGGCGTGCCGCGCGGCGCAAAGAGGCCAAACCAGCTGCCGCCCGGCACCTCGAGACCCTGTTCGCGCAGGGTGGGAACATCGGGCAGTTCGGGATGGCGAACGTTGGCGGTTGTGGCCAGTGCCTTGACCGTTCCGGCTTTGATCTGCGACAGCGCGACCGGGTCGTAGATCAGGTCGATGCGCCCGCCGACCAGATCGGCGAGTGATTCGGCCGAGCCTTTGTAGGGCACATGCAGCAGCGTGATGCCGGCCTTGTTGTGGACGATCTCGCCGGTCAGATGGGTCGCGGTGGCCGTGCCGGCCGAGCCGAAGGTCAGCTTGCCCGGCGACTTCTTTGCCAGCGCGATCAGCTCGGCCATGTTGTTGGCCGGCAGGTCCTTGCGGGCCGTAACGATGCCGTAGCTGCTCGACAGGCTTGCGATCGGCACGAAATCGTTCTCGGGGTCGTAGGGCACCTTGCGCAGATGGTGGGTGATTGCGACCACGGCGGTGGGCGCGAGCAGCAGGGTATAGCCGTCGGCGGGCGAGCGTGCAGCGGCCTGGGCGCCGATGGTGGCGCCGGCGCCGACCCGGTTCTCGACGATCACCTGCTGGCCCAGCGCCTGCGAGAGCCGATCGGCCAGCAGGCGGCCGATCGAGTCGGCGTTGCCGCCGGCCGGGTAGGGCACGATCAGCTTGATCGGCCGTGACGGCCAGGCGGTTTGTGCCTGCAGGCGATCGGCACCGACCAGCATCGTCGCCAGTGCGGCGCTTGCGCCAAGGACGTTGCGGCGATCGGGACGAAAGCGATTCATGAACGATCTCCTGTTGCCCGAGTGCAGCTCATCGATCCACTCCGGCTCATCGACCCACCCATTTCGGCGCGCGTTTTTCCTTGAAGGCCCGTGCGCCTTCCTGGCCGTCCTGGCTGTCGCGCACCATGCCCAGATCGCGCATCGCGCGGCCCATTTTTTCGGACGGGCCCTGCGGCATCACGTCGTCGACGACGAAGCGCTTGAGCGTGCGCAGCACCAGCGGTGCAAAGGTGGCCAGTTCGCGGGCCATGGCCAGTGCTGCCTCGACCTGCTGGCCAACCGGCACGACTTCATTGGCAAAGCCGACGTCGTAGGCGCGCTTGGCGTCGATCGTGCGGCACAGCATGATCAGCTCCATCGCGATCTTGTGCGGAATGCGGGTGGGCAGCGCCGAGATCAGGCCGCCGGTGAAGCCGAGCTTGGCTTCGGGATAGGAGAACTTGCCGTTGTCGGCGGTCACCAGCAGGTCGCACATCATGGCCACCACCAGTGCGCCGCCCACGCACCAGCCGCCCACTGCGGCGATCACCGGCTTTTCGGTGGTGATGCCCACCGTCGGCACGCAGCGCCAGAGCTCGGGCAGATTGGTCACATCAGCACCGGCCGAAAAGGCGTCGTTGCCGGCGCCGGTGAGGACCGCCACGCGTTGCTCCGACTGATCGAATTCGGCGAAGGCCTGCTGCAGCTCGCGCGCGGTGATCGCGCAGATCGCGTTCTTGCGGGCGGGCCGGTTGATCGTGATCAGTGTCGTGCCATCGAGGTTGTTGGTGACCTGGACCATTTCCATCGTGCTGTCTCCTGTGATGTGTTGTTGTGTGTTCTTGAGGTGATGCGTTGTTGTAAGTGCCTATCGCGCGGCTCGGGTGCGATCGCGATAGGCGGCAATCCGCTCCCTCAGCCCCGGCCCGGCTTTGCCGGTCGTGGCCGACCTTGTGGTCGAACTGAGGGCTGACCTTACCAGCGCGGCGAGGTCGGCGTCTGCGAGCATGTCGCCGCCCGGCCCGCCGGTGGGACGGCTGGCCGCCCGGATCATGGCAAGGGTATCGCGATCGATTGCTGGTACCGGGCCACAGACCCCTCGACGCCAGTCGTCGGTGGTGCGCTCGGTGCCCTCACTGCCCTCACCGGGCTGCCTGGAGCGTGTGGACTGGGCAGCCTCAGCCGCATTGTGCGGCGGATCGATCAGCCGGCTTGCCAGCCCGCAGGCAAGCGCCTCCCCGGCATCGATGGTGGCGCCCTCGCTGACCCAGGCCCGCGCGCGTTCGGTGCCGACCCGCTCGGCAAGCCGGCGCGTACCGAGCACGATGCCGAATCCTGCGCCCGGAAATCGAAAGCTCGCACCGCTCAGCGCAAGCCGAAGGTCGCAGGCGGCAAAGAGATCGGCGCCTGCTCCCCAGGTGCGACCCTGTGCGATTGCCACGGTTCGCACCGGTGCCCGCCAGACCGCATCAAGCAGGGCCTCGATCCGCGCAAAGCGCAGCAGCAGGTCGCCATCGGACTGGGATTCGAGCCCATCCAGATCGAAGCCGGTGCAAAAGTGCCGACCGGCCCCGGCAAACATCAGAGTGTGGACCGAGGGATCGCGCAAGGCGCTGTGCACCGCGTCGAGCGCCGCCTCGACCAGCTCGCTGCTCAGGGCGTTGCCGCGCTGCGCCCGGTTGATCTCGATGCTCGCGATGCCGTCGCTGATCTGCAGCAGGATCGGTGCGGCAGGCGTGGGATGGGCGAGTCGGAGGGCATCGATCACGCGGCTGGTGTGTTCGCCGATCGCCGGCGGGCGGGTATCGAGTGGCACAACCTCGCCATCGATGCGCACCGGACATCCCACCGTGCGTGTTTGCACGCCATTGGGCAGGGTCATCGGCTGCACGAGTTGCAGGTGGGTGGTTTGCGGATCGGACAGGGCCTGCTCATAGCCGTTGATCGGCGCACAGGGCACCCCGGCTGGCGCAAAGCGGGCGAGCCAGTTGTCGGTGGTGTCATCAGCAAAGCGCGCTTCGAGCAGATCGCGCAGGGCGGCCTGATTGGCGGCGCGCAGGGTGGGCGAGACAAAGCGCGCGTCGGCCAGCAGCTCAGGTGTGCCGGCGATCTCGCAGACCTGCTGCCAGAGCTTGTTGTTGCCGGCGGCGATGGCAAACCAGCCGTCCTGCGAGCGACAGGCCTGATAGGGCGCATTGCGCGGATGCGCCGAGCCGAGCTTGCGCGGGTTGCGCCCGGTGCCGAAATATTCGCTTGTCTGCAGCGCAGACATCGCGATGGTGGTGGCGAACATCGGGACATCCAGATGGCCACCGGGCCCGCCGGCGCGCACGCGCGCCACCATTGCCGCGATCGAATAGGCGCCATACAGGCCGGCGCCGAAATCAACCAGCGGCACACCGGCCTTGACCGGTTCGCCCTCGGGTTCGCCGGTCACGCTCATGACGCCTGCGGCCGCCTGGATGGTGAGGTCGAAGCCGCCTTCGGCGCCGCGCGGCCCATCCTGGCCGAAGGCCGAGATCGAGCAATAGATGAGCGAGGGCTTGCGCGGCCCGAACCAGTCCCAGCCCAGACCCAGTCGGGCCATGGCACCGGGACGGTTGTTCTCGATCACGACATCGCTTGCCATCACCAGGTCGCGGGCGAGGTCGCGCGACGCAGGATCTTTCAGGTCGAGCGCGATCGAGTGCTTGCCCCGGTTGATCGAGGCGAAGTTTTCACTGAAGCCATTGTCGTTGGCGTCATGAGTGATCGGTGGCCACTGCCGCATGGCGTCGCCGTCGAGCGGCTCGACCTTGGTGACCTCGGCGCCGTAATCGGCCAGCAGCATGCCGCAAAACGGCCCGGCGGCCACATGGCAGAACTCGACGACGCGAATGCCGGCAAGCGGCAGGGCCACAGCATCGGTCATCAGCTTTCCTGTTTCATGCCGATCGCCTTGAGCAGATCGGCGTAGTAAAGGCGCGCGGCGTCGAGTCCGCGACGATAGTCGGCGGGGGTCTGCCAGGCCGCCACCACGCTTGCGCGCAGCAGTTTTTCGCGGGTGTCGGGTTCGGCCAGGATGCGTTCGAGTGCTGCGCTGGTCTGATCGACGATCGGGCGCGGCGTGCCCTTCGGAAACGCAATGCCCCAGCCACCTGCCGGCAGCTTGATTTTCAGGCCGGTGTCGTTGAGCGAGGGCACGTCGGGCAGCTCGGGATGGCGCGAATCGTAGAAGGCGGCAAGCGCCACCGCCTTGCCGTTGCGCGCCAGGCCCAGGCCCACACCATCGATGATCAGATCGATCTGATCGCCCAGCAGCGCGGTGACCAGTTCGGCCGAGCCCTTGAACGGGACATGCAGCATGTCGATGCCGGTTTCGCGCTTGAGGATCTCGCCATAGATGTGACCGGCCGAGGCCTGTCCGGCAGACCCCCAGGTGAGCTTGCCCGGCTGGCGGCGCGCAAGCGCCACGAATTCGGGCAGGGTCTTGACGCCCAGCCCTTTGCGGGCGGTGGCGATCGCGATGTAGTCGGCCACCCCGCCTGCCATCTCGAAGCTGCTGTCGAGATCGAAGTTCAGTTTGCGCAGATTGGGCAGCACGGTGAAGGCGGTGGCAGCAGCCAGCAGCATGGTGTAGCCGTCGGGCTCGGCGCGGGCCACCGCTTCGGTGCCGACCTGGGTCGTGCCGCCCGGGCGGTTGTCGACCACCACGTTGGTCTTGAGCACGTCTTTCAGGCGGTCGGCGAGCACTCGGCCGAGCGCATCGCTGTTGCCGCCGGGCGGAAACGGCACGACGAAGCGGATCGGCTTGTCGGGCCATCGGCTCTGTGCGTGCAGCGGCGTGCCGGCCAGGGCGATGGCTGCGCCGGTGGCACGCAGGCCGGTGAGCAGGGCGCTTCGCCGGCCGGCATGCGTCTGTGCGCCGGGCTGAGGGAGATCACGATCGGTCATGGCTGCCTGGCCTTTTTGGGAGTCGAACTGAGAGAGGAACGCAGTGGTGCGCTCAGGGGGATGCTGGAAGCGGTGGTGCGAATCGAGCGGCCGGCCTCCCCGCGCAGCGCCGCCGCGATGCCGTCGGCCGCACGGATCAGGTCGGCCGACAGGATCTTCAGCCGGGCTGGCCGCAGCCGCTCGATTGGGCCGGAAACACCGATCGCCGCAATCACCGTGCCGCCGGGGTCACGCACCGGTGCCGCCACGCCGCCCACGCTTTCGCGCCACTCGCCGCGATTGACCGCGTAGCCCTGCTCGCGGATGCGTTCCATCTCGCGCAGGAACTCGGTGGGGACAGTCAGCGTTCGGGGTGAGCAGGCCTGCAGGTGACGGCTGAGCGAGGTGAGGTGGGCCATTGGCTCGAAGGCGAGCATCGCCTTGCCGGTGGCTACGCAATGCGCGGGCGCGCGCCCGCCGATCGAGCTGTAGGCGCGAACCGGCTCGGGACTGTCGAGCTTGTGGACATAGACCACTTCGTCGCCATCAAGCACCGACAGATGGACCGTCTCGCGGGTCCGCTCGAGCAGCCAGGCCATCCATGACTGCGAGGCATGCCGCAGGTCGAGGTTGGACAGCACCGCCGAGCCGAGCTCCCAGAGCTTTATCGAGGCGGCATAGGAGCCGCTGGCTTCGTTACGTCGGACATAGCCCTGCTCGACCAGTGCCTGCAGCAGCCGATGCACCGTGCTCTTGCCGATATCGAGCCGGTTGGCGAGTTCGGTGACGCCCATCGGCTGATCGGCGTGCGAGAGGGTTTCGAGCAGCCCCAGCCCTTTGATCAGCGTGTTGTTCATTGTTGTTCTGTATTTTGGAACGGCAGGTCTGTCATTGGGAATGATGCTAGAGTTCCCGAAAACGGTCAACCAGGCTGGAGACATTCATCATGGCGCGTGCCACCCTGCTCGAACTCGAGCTCACTTCCTCGCACTGGGGCGCCTACGAAGTTCAGCGAACCGGCACGACCGCCAACGGTCTTGTCGGGTTTCGCGACGATCGTGCCCCGTCGCCGATCGGGCTGTCGATGTTCGAGGCCTATCGTTCGCCGCTTCGGGTCCAGCGCCCGGCGGTGCGAGCCGGCTGGCTCGATCGGCCTGCCGGCGATCCCCGACGGGGAGAGGGACGCGGTCGCGAGCCTTTCGTCGAAGTCTCGTGGGACCAGGCCGCCGATCTGGTGGCCACCGAGATGCGCCGGGTCATCGATGCCCATGGCAATACCTCGATTTTCGGCGGCTCGTATGGCTGGTCGAGCGCCGGTCGCTTTCATCATGCGCAGAGCCAGGTCCACCGCTTTCTGAACGCCGCCGGCGGCTATGTGCGCCATACCGACAGCTACAGTCTGGGCGCGGGGCGGGTGCTGCTGCCGCATGTGATCTGCCCGATGGAATACTTCCTGGGCAATCAGCACGACTGGGCCACGCTGGCAGCGCACACCCGGTTGTTTGTGAGTTTTGGCGGCGCGCCGATCAAGAACTCGCAGGTCGGCGCGGGCGGCGCCTCCGAGCATTACCTTGAGGACGGCATGGCAAAGCTCGCGCAAGCGGGCTGTCGCTTCGTCAATTTCAGCCCGGTGGGGGCCGACCTTCAGGCGCCGGCCGATTCACTCGAATGGATTGCGATTCGCCCTGGCACCGATACCGCGGTCATGCTGGCACTGGCTTGCGAGATCGTGCGGGCCGGTCGCCACGACCGCGCATTTCTGGCCAGCCACTGTGTGGGCTTTGAGCGCTGGCAGGCCTATCTGCTCGGGCAGACCGATGGTGTCGTGAAAGACGCCGAGTGGGCCGCACCGATCGCCGGTGTGTCGGCGCAGCGCCTGCGCGATCTGGCCGGCGAACTTGCCGCAAATCGCAGTCTTATCAATGTCGCCTGGGGATTGCAGCGCGCCGATCACGGCGAGCAGCCCTTCTGGGCGGCGGTGGGACTGGCCTCGGTGCTCGGGCAGATCGGACTGCCGGGGGGCGGCGTTTCGCTCGCCTATGGTCCGACCAACAATATCGGCAGCCCATACCGCCTGCTGCCCGGGCCGACCCTGCCGCAGGGTCGCAATGCGGTCGAGGCGTTCATCCCGGTGGCCCGGATCACCGACATGCTCCTCACCCCGGGCGGGGAGTTCGACTACAACGGCCAGCGTCGCCGCTATCCCGATATCCGGCTGGTCTATTGGGCCGGCGGCAATCCCTTTCATCATCATCAGGACCTGCACCGGCTTGCGCGTGCCTGGCAGCGCCCCGAGACCATCGTGGTCCATGAGCAGTTCTGGAACGCGCATTCGAAGATGGCCGACATCGTGCTGCCGGCCACTTCCACGCTCGAGCGCGACGACATCGGTCATGCCACGCGCGATCCCTTGATGATCGCCATGCGCCGGGTCTGTGAGCCGCCGGGTGAGGCGCGCGACGACTATGCGATCTTTGCCGATATCGCGAAGCGCCTCGGTTGCGCCGAGGTCTTTACCGAAGGCCGAAGCGTGCACGAGTGGCTTGAGCATCTGTATACCGGGTCGGTCGCGCAGTGCGCCAAAGCCGGTGTCGAGTTGCCCGACTTCGAGCGCTTCTGGCAGGGCGGTGGCGTGCGGTTCCCGGCCAATGAACAGCCGGTGGTGGCCTTCGCCGAGTTCCGCGCCGATCCGCTCGCCCATCCGCTGGCCACACCAAGCGGACGCATCGAACTCTTCTCCGAGCGCATCGACCGCTTCGGCTATGCCGATTGCCCGGGCCATCCGGTCTGGTTCGAGCCGGTCGAATGGCTTGGCTCGCCGCTGGCGGCGCGCTATCCGCTGCACATGCTGTCCGACCAGCCGCACACAAAGCTGCACAGCCAGCTCGATCACTCTGCGCTCAGTGCTGCCAACAAGGTGGCCGGTCGCGAGCCGATCGCAATTCATCCGACTGACGCCGCGAGTCGGGGCATTGCTGACGGCGATCTGGTGCGGGTCTTCAACGACCGCGGCGCGTGTCTGGCAGGGGCAAGGCTCGATGCGCGTCTGCTGCCGGGGGTCGTGCGGCTGTCGACCGGCGCCTGGTGGGATCCGCAGGTACCGGGCGACGCCAGCTCGCTCGACCTTCACGGCAACCCGAATACCCTGACGCGCGATGCCGGCTCATCGATGCTCTCGCAGGGCTGCAGCGCGCAAAGCTGCCTGGTGCAGATCGAGCGGCATCTCGGCGAGGCGCCTCCCACACAGGCCTTCAGCCTGCCGCGATTCGAGCGCCGCTGAGTCATCACGAATCGCAGCCAACTATCAACCATTTCAAGGTCGAGACGTCACCATGAGCAGCTCATTCAAAGGCAAGATCGGCCGCACGGTCGCCGACTCCCAACCCTTCTGGCCCGAAATGCCGATGCCTCGCAAGGGCGCACCGAATGTGGTCGTGGTGCTGCTCGACGACACCGGCTTTTCGCATTTCGGCTGCTACGGATCGACGATCGATACGCCGAATATCGACAAGCTCGCCGCCGGTGGCTTGCGCTATTCCAACTTTCACACCACCGCGCTGTGCTCACCCACCCGCGCGGCATTGCTCACCGGGCGCAATCATCATTCGGTCGGCATGCGTGGCCTGTCGAACTGGAATACCGGCTATCCCAACTGCACCGGCACGGTTGCGCGCAGCGCCGCCACCCTTGCCGAGATGCTGCGCCCGGCCGGCTACGCCACGTTTGCGGTCGGCAAGTGGCACCTGACACCGATGGAAGAGACCTCGCCGGCCGGGCCTTACGATCAGTGGCCGCTCGGTCGTGGCTTTGATCGTTTCTATGGTTTTCAGCAGGGCGAAACCGATCAGTTCGTGCCCGAGCTCTACTACGACAATCATTCGGTCGATCAGCCGAAGAGCCCGGAAGACGGCTACCACCTCACCGAAGACCTGGTCGATCATGCAATCGGTTTCGTGCGCGACCAGAAGTCTCTGATCCCGGAAAAACCTTTTTTTCTCTACCTCGCTTTCGGTGCGACCCACTCGCCGCATCAGGCGCCGCCCGAGTACATCGCCAAGTACCGCGGCCGCTTCGATGCCGGCTGGGACGCGATCCGCGACCAGTGGCTCGCACGCCAGAAGGCGATGGGCATCGTCCCGGCCGACACCGAACTTGCGCCGCGCAATCCTGGCGTCAAGCCCTGGACGGAGCTGAGCGTGCCCGAGCAGACGCTTGCCTTGCGCCTGCAGGAGGCCTTTGCCGGATTCCTTGATCACACCGATCACCATATCGGTCGGGTCGCGTCGTTCCTGCAGGCCATCGGTGAGCTCGACAACACCGTGTTCCTGGTGATGTCGGATAACGGCGCCAGTCAGGAAGGCGGCCCGATGGGCGTGATCGACTCGATGCGCTACTACAACGGCATTCCGGCCACCATCGAGGAGTCGATGGCTCGCCTTGACGACATCGGCGGCCCGAATTCGCACAGCAACTATCCCTGGGGCTGGGCGCAGGCCGGTAACACGCCGGGCAAGCGCTACAAGCAGAACACCCACGGCGGCGGTGTGCGCGATCCGCTGGTGGTGCATTGGCCGGCCGGCATTACTGATCGCGGCAGCGTGCGAACCCAGTTTCATCATGTCACCGACATCACGCCGACCCTGCTCGAAATCATCGGTGTGACGCCACCCGACTCGGTCAACGGTGTGCCGCAGCAGCCGATCCATGGCACCAGTCTGGCCTACAGTTTTGCCGCCGAAGCGCGCAACGAGCCGACCCGCAAGCCGGTCCAGTATTTCGAGATGTTCGGCCACCGTGGCATCTGGGCGGGCGGCTGGAAGGCGGTGGCTTTCCACAAGAGCGGCACCTCCTACGACACCGACCCGTGGGAGCTCTATCACCTGGAGACCGACTTCTCCGAGAGCAAGGATCTGGCGCTTGAAAAGCCGGAAAAACTGCGCGAGATGATCGAGCTGTGGTGGGCCGAAGCTGGTCGCAACGGTGTGCTGCCGCTGGATGATCGCGGCCCCGAACTGTGGCGCCCGACGCCACGGATCTTCAATCCGCGTAATCGGCGCCGCTTCGTGTTCCATCCGCCGGTGAGCTATCTCAACTCCGACATCGCCCCGCCGCTTGGCAATCGCAGCTTCACGATCACCGCGTCGATTGATCGGGCCACCGCGACCACGCAGGGCTGTCTGCTGGCCTATGGCAAGCAGACCAGTGGCCTGGCGCTCTATGTGCTGGGTGATCGGCTGGTCTTCGACTACAACTGTTTCGGTCGCCACAGCCGTGTCGAGTCGAGCATTGCGGTGCCGCTTGGCAAGTCGGAGGTGGCGGTGGTGTTCGAGCGACTCGATCGGGCGGCACGCGCAACGCTTCGCATTGATGGCCAGGACTGCGGCAGCATCGACATCTCGCGAGTCATGAAAATGATCTCTTCGAGTGGCCTGAATATCGGCCGCAACCCTGGGTCGGCGGTCAGCCCCGACTACGCGCCGCCTTTTGTCTTTGAGGGCGGCTTTGATCGGCTGGTGTTCGAGTTGCCCGAAAAGATCGACCGCAGCGAGCGCCAGGGCGATGCGCTGCATGCAAATACGACGCTCGGGCGGCAATGACCGCAGGAGGGACACCGCCATCGGCGACCCCGCCGATCATCGCTCAGACGGCTCAGTTTGGTGGGGCGAGCGGTGGGATGGGCAGTGGAACGGGCGGTGCGGCGAGCGAGTATCCGCTGCTGCATGACAGCGACGACATGGTGCCGATTGCGGCCGGCGAATTTCGCATGGGCAGCGATCGACGCGAGGGCTATCCGCGCGATGGCGAAGGGCCGTCGCGGCCGGTGGTGCTGAGCGCCTTCGAGATCGATCGCTGTGCGGTGAGCAATGCCCGCTTTGCACGCTTCGTTGCCGCCACCGGCTATGTCACCGATGCCGAACGCACCGGGTCGTCGATGGTGTTTGCCGGGCTCTTGCCCGACGATTTCGAGCCGACCCGTGGCGTGGCAGCCGCCCCCTGGTGGCGTGAGGTGCCGGGCGCCGACTGGCGTCATCCCGAGGGGCCGCATTCGACGCTCGATTCGCGTAACGCATTGCCGGTGGTCCATGTGAGCTGGACCGATGCCGCCGCGTTTGCCGCCTGGGCGGGCAAGCGTTTGCCGACCGAGGCGCAGTGGGAGCGGGCTGCGCGCGGCGGGCTGGAGGGTGCACGGTTTCCGTGGGGCGACGACGAGACACCGGGCGGCGAGCATCGCTGCAATGTCTGGCAGGGCAGTTTCCCCGATCGCAATGAGTGCGCCGATGGCTTTTATGGGCTGGCGCCGGTCGACGCTTTCGCACCCAACGGCTTCGGGCTGCACAACATGGTGGGCAACTGCTGGCAGTGGTGTGCCGATGCCTTCGATCCGATGATCTTGCGCCGGGCCAGCGCCGAAGTGCCGCGTACCGATCCGCGTGTGGAGCCCAGGCGCCCGGAGTTCGGCGTGGTGCGGGCCTTGCGGGGAGGCAGTTATCTCTGCCATCCGTCCTACTGTTTCCGCTATCGGGTGTCGGCGCGCAATGGTGCCTCGCCCGACAGTTCGGCCGGGCATATCGGATTCCGGTGCGTGCGCTGACCTTGCGCGCTGAAGAGTGCGCGGCGCTCGCATGGCGCCGCGCTTTTCAGCTGACCTGATCGCTCAGGCGATCGCCGGCTGCTTGGCGCCTCGCAGCAGCTTGCCCGGCAACTCGCCGGTCGCCTGCCCGTTGCACATGATTTCGATGCCGTTGACCAGGGTGTGGCGATAGCCGTCTGCACGCTGCAGCAGGCGACGTCCGCCGGCCGGCAGGTCGTGAACCACTTCGGGCGCATGCAGGCGCAGGGCCTCGAAGTCGATGATGTTGACGTCGGCCTTGTGACCCGGTGCGAGCAGGCCGCGATCGGCCAGACCCACCGCCATCGCCGTGCTGCGGCTTTGCAGCGAGACCAGACGCTCGAGCGGGATGCGCCCGTAGGGCCGGTCGCGGCCCCACCACTGCAGCAGGGTGGTCGGAAAGCTCACATCGCAGATCGTGCCGACATGCGCGCCGCCGTCTGACAGACCGGGAATGGCGGCCGGATGCATCAGCATCTCGCGCACGACATCGAGGTTGCGGCCGTGCCAGTTGAGAAAGGGCGTATAGAGCAGGGCGCGGCCATCGGCCTCCAGCAGCCAGTCGTAAGCCACCTCGCCTGGCGCACGGCCTTCTCGCTGCGCGGTCGCGGCGACCGAGTCGGCAGGGTTCGGTTCGTAGTTGGGAATCGCGCCGAGCCGGAACATCTGACCGAAGGATTCGATGGTATTGCTGCCCAGCACGCCATCGGGATCGATATTCATCTGTTCAATGATCGCGCGACGCACGGAGGGCTCGCGCATGCGGGCGACGCGCTGCGCGAGCGGCAGGTCGGCAATCGCCTTGTAGGCCGGGCTGTACATGAAGGGGTTCAGTGTCAGTTCGAGGCCGGTCATGATGCCGACCGCGCGGGCGGCCACCTGAGCACGCAGGGTCAGGCCGCGCTCGCTGCCTTTGGCCAGCCGGTCGAGGATCGTGCGCCACTGGTCGGGCTTGGCATGGTGCTGCGCGACCGACAGCGAGAGCGGTCGGCCCGATTCGGCCGCGATGCGCTCGATCAGGTCGAGTTCGTCTTCGTGATGCAGCCGGTCGCTCACGAACTGCACCACGCCGCGTCCGGTCTTGCCGATGGCGCGGGCAATGCCCAGCAGCTCATCGGCGCCGGCCCGCAAGGTGGGGATCGGCTCGCCGCTGATGCTGCGATGGTTGATCGTGCGCGAGGTGGTAAAGCCGAGCGCGCCGGCTTCGATGGCCTCGCGGGCGATGGCGGCCATCTGTTCGATGTCCTCGGGGGTGGCGGGCGCACGCGCCACACCGCGCGATCCCATCACGTTCACACGCACCGCCGAATGCGGCAGCTGGGCGCCGAGGTCGATGTCGCGCGGCAGGGTCTCCAGAAAATCCAGGTACTCGGGGAAGGTCTCCCATTTCCAGGGCAGGCCTTCGTGCAGTGCGGTGCCGGGGATGTCCTCGACACCTTCCATCAGTTCGATCAGGCGATCGTGATCGCTTGATCGCACCGGTGCGAAACCGACGCCGCAGTTGCCCATCACCGCAGTGGTCACACCATGCCAGCTCGACGGCGCCAGATGCGGATCCCAGGCGGCTTGCCCGTCGTAGTGGGTGTGGATGTCGACGAAGCCGGGTGTCACCAGACAGCCCCGGGCATCGATTTCACGATGGCCTTTGCCTTTGATCACGCCGACTTCGGTGACGCGTCCATTGTCGATGGCGACATCGGCCTGCTGGCGAGGTGCGCCGCTGCCGTCGATGACGGTGCCGCCGCGGATCACGGTCTGATGAGTGTTCATAAGGTCTCCTGGGTCGTCGGGGCGCCGCTGCAGGGGTATCTGCTTGTTTTGAAGGCGGCGCTTGTGCCTGATTGTCAACTGGCGGACCCGACGCTGTCCAGCCGCGCAGCCCGGGCGCTGTGCACTTTGACAGCGTTCGCACCAACCCATGATTGCCGCGCAGGCAGGCATCGTCGGACGGACAGTCAGGCTCACCGCACTCGTCGATGCGGGTCGCTGATCCGGTATCGTCACTGCTTAGCCAGGCCAACCGATGCCAGCCACGGGAGACATCATGCATATCACCGACCTGTATTTTCGCGGCGTGCTCACGCACCCCAATCGTCTGGCGCTGAGCGGCGACGGCGGCGACTACACCTATCTCGAGGCCTGGCGCGCGACCAACCGCATTGCGCGGCGGCTGAACGAGTCGGGCTTCGGATCGGGCCAGCGCTTTGCGGTGCTCAGCCCGAATTCGACGCGGGCCTTCGTGGCCATGCTGGGTGGCATGCGCTCAGGCCTGGCCTGGTGCAATCTGAACATGCGCGCGGCGGTGCCCGACATCCTGCACATCCTTGCGGCTGGCCGTTGCGATGTGCTGTTTTTCGATGGCTCGGCCGCCCCCATGATTGATGAGATCCGGGCGGGCGTGCCCAGCCTGGGTCAGCTGGTGTGCCTCAACGGCACCGATGCCCGGGCACCCTCGCTGGAAGACTGGCTGGGCGACACCAGCGATGCGCCGCTCGATCTGCGGATTGCCGAAGACGCGCAGGGCTTTCAGGGCGCCACCGGCGGCACCACCGGCCGCTCCAAGCTCACGGTCGGCACCAACCGGATGATGCTGACCGCGGCGATGGCCTGGGCCACCTGCCTGCACTACGACGCGCCGCCGGTGAACCTGGCGGTCGCGCCGATCACGCACGCCGGCGGTTTCGTGGCGCTGGGCATGGGCCAGTTCGGTGGCACCACGATCATGATGTCGACGCCCGATGTCGGGGCCATGATCGATCTGATCGGCAAGCATCGGGTCGACACGCTCTTTTTGCCGCCCACGCTCATTTATGTGCTGCTCGCGCATTCGCAGACACAGAACGCCGATTTCTCGTCGCTGCGTTATCTGATCGCGGCCGCCTCACCCTTTGCGCCCGAAAAGATCATCGAAGCGGTGCAGCGATTCGGGCCGGTGGTGTGCCAGGCCTTCGGGCAGACCGAGTCGGGTTTTCCGACCACCTTCATGTCGCCCGTCGAGATGGCGCAGGCAGTGCACGATCCGGCGTTTCGTCATCGCCTGCTGTCATGTGGGCGGCCCACCGTGATCGTCGAGGCCATGGGCGTCATGGATGACAACGGCCGGCTGCTCGGTGCACATGAATCCGGCGAGGTG
>CAIVAS010000215.1 GCA_903903975.1 uncultured Burkholderiales bacterium | reverse complement strand
GACGTCGACCAAGGGCGAGCCGCTCACGCCCGAGCAGGTGGCGCGCTCCTGCTCGCTCATGACCGACGAGGTGG
Source organism: uncultured Burkholderiales bacterium (assembly GCA_903903975.1). Classification (GTDB taxonomy): domain Bacteria; phylum Pseudomonadota; class Gammaproteobacteria; order Burkholderiales; family Burkholderiaceae_E; genus UBA4615. The sequence goes on along the minus strand of CAIVAS010000215.1, from coordinate 1,841 downwards.
TGGCGGGGCTTGCCGAGCTGGAGGCGAACGACGTTTTTGCCAGAGCATTTGCCAAAGCAAACTCTCTGGCAAATGCTCCGTTTTGCCAGAGCGTGCTTGACGAGAATGGCGCCGAGAGGCTGTTGCCGGATGGCGTCATCTTCAGCCGTAAGATTGTACGTGACGCCCAACTATCTGAAAAGCGGTCTTCTGCTGGTCGACAGGGTGCATTTGCCAAGCATTTTGCCATAGCAAACAGCGTGGCAAAATGTGGTTCTGGCAATATTAGTAGTTCTGACTCTGGTCTTTCCGGATCCGGATCAGAGCAGTCCGCACTACCTGGTACGGAGCCCGAGTCGGTAGTACCACCACGGAAGCCGCGCGCCAGGGCGAGCAGCCGGCCGCGCGTAGAGGTCGATCCGGACCTGCGGCAGGTGCTGGATGCGCACCAGAGGTTCATGCTGGAGCACCGGAGCGCGGTGTACGTGACGCCAGCGACGACGGCGAACCTGGAAACGGCGGCGCAGGTACTGACAGCGGCCGGCGGCGATGTCCAGCGGGCGGTGCGCCTGGTTGAGCTCTACGTGAAGCTGGCCGATGACGAGTTCATTGAGCGGTGCGGATGGGCATTCAAGTGGCTGCCGAGCCGCTGCGCGAAGCTCGCAGTGGTCGCTGGGCGGCGCGACGAGAAGCCGGCGAGCGCGAACCGCCGCCAGTTCCGCGAAACGGTCGACGCCTATATCGAGCAGGGGCTGACCGACGAGGAGCTGGTCGGCTGCTTCGGCGAGGAGCAGCTCCGCGAGTTCGGCTGCTGGCCGCCGAGGAGGAAGGTTGGATGACGCACCTGTTCCAGGGCTTCGAGTGCCAGACCTGCGTGAGCGACTGGCGCGGCTACAAGCGGCAGGTTGAGGCGACGTTGCCCGGCGACACGGCGCCCGACTGGCCGAAGAAGGACTGCGAGAAGTCCGACTGCCCGCTTGGCGACGCGATGCTGGACCGGCTCGAGCAGCAGGAGGGGATGGGACAGCTCGCGATGCGCCTGCGTTCGCTGCGCGCGGCGATGAAACGCCCCGACTACCAGCAGCGTCGCAAGGAATGGCAGCAGGAGCAGGAAGCCGCCGAGGAACGCATGCGACTGCTCGACGTGCCGATGACCGGGACCGCCTGGAACCACCTAGTGCCGGAAGAGGTCGCCGAGGTGCTGGAGAACTTCGATGACGACCGGCTGGCTTGGGTGAAGCTCGGGGCTGGCTGGCGCCAGGCGCGCGCCGCGAAGAAGCATGCGGTCGCTCTCTGGGGGCCGAGCCGGTCCGGCAAGACCTGCGCGGCGGCACACTGGCTGCGCAGTATCTCGGGCGGGCGGTTCGTGACGGCGGCGCACCTGTTCTCCTTGCGCGATGCGATGGCGACCGGGCACGACCGCACCGAGCTCGAGGTGGTGAAGCGCGCCCCGGCGCTGGTGATCGACGACCTCGATCGCGGCGCCGTGCGAGACGCGGACCTGGCGCGCATCGCCGAGGTGGTGCGGGCGCGTGAGTCCAACGGGCTGCCCACCGTGCTGACCATGCTCTCGTCGAAGCGGCTTCCCGCTTCGCTGGTCAAGCGGGTGCAGCAGACATCGACGGCGCCGACCTGAAGCGGCGCGTGGGAAGGTACTCGCCCCTGGCCACGGATTTAACAGCGAGAGAAGTCAACGCGCAGAGAACGGAGGCCGACCGTGATTTTCATTGAGGTTCGTTGCGACAAGTGCGGAAAGGTCGGCCTTTCAAGGCGTTGCTTCTATGCCCACCAGATGCGCGAGGAGTCGAAGACGGCCGGTTGGAAGCACGTTGCCGAGGGCGGGAAGGACTTCTGCCCAAAGT
>CAIVAS010000214.1 GCA_903903975.1 uncultured Burkholderiales bacterium | reverse complement strand
ATGGGACTGGCAATCGATCCGACCAACGCGCTTTATGGCGGCAGGGCTGATGCGATGGCCGAGGGCGAGGCCTCGTTCGAGGGTGCTGAGGCGGCGATGGATAATGAGCTCTCAGGCAAGGAAATCGATGCGCTTGCAATCGATGACTTCTCCGAGCCCGACTCGCAGCCCTTCTCCAACGTGGTCGAGCAGGCCTTCGGTACGCCAGCCGATACCGACGCCGATCTTCGTGGTCTCGATTTCGACCTGAATATCGATACCCAAACCGGCGCTGCCGAATCGACCGGCGAGGCGCCGTTCGGTGCTGCGACCGAGATTGCGGCGCAAGACTTGCCGTCGCTCGAAGATCAGTTCGACCTTCCCTCGCTCGACTTGCCCGAGCTTGAGAGCAAACCGGCACTTGCATCGTTTGATGCCCCCGAACTCGATCTCGACCTGTCTGACCTCGAAAGCCTGACCAAGCCGGTCACGCTCACCGCCGACTCCGATACGGCGCTCGATCTGTCTGATGTGAGCCTTGAACTCGAGCCGGAACTGGTGGCACAGGAAGTCGGTGACGAATCGGCGGCAGGCCGCTGGCAGGAAATGGCGACCAAGCTCGATCTGGCGTCGGCCTACGAAGAAATCGGCGACAAGGAAGGCGCTCGCGAACTGCTGCAGGAAGTTATCCAGGGTGGTGATGGCGGACAGCAGCAAAAGGCGCGTGCCATGCTGAGCAAGATTGCCTGATCGCGGCCCTGATCGCCCCTTGATCGCGCTTTGGGCAGTCTGATGGTCGTGCGCCGCTTGCCGTGAGGTTGGCGCTCGGTCTGGCCTATGACGGTGCCGGATTTCCCGGTTGGCAAACCCAACCGGCAGGCAACGCAATCCAGGATCGGGTGGAAGCCTCCTTGTCGGCACTTGCCGGCCATCGTGTATCGACCATCTGTGCCGGGCGCACCGACGCCGGCGTTCATGCTCTGGCGCAAGTCATCCATTTCGATACCGAGGCATCGCGCCCGCTGACTGCCTGGGTCAGAGGTGTCAATGCCCGGCTGCCCGTGACCATCGCGGTGCAGTGGGCGCGACAGGTTCCTGCCGACTTTCACGCACGATTCGGTGCGCGCTCGAGAACCTACCGCTACATCATTCGCCGGTCTGCTGTCCCGCACCCTCATTGGCAGGATCGCGCCGGCTGGGTGTTTCGCCCGTTGGCTGTTCCCGCGATGCGTGAGGCGGCCGCCGCGCTGATCGGCGAGCATGATTTTTCGTCGTTTCGCTCCTCGCAGTGCCAGGCGGCGACGCCGATCCGAACAATGTCCCGCATCGATCTCATCGAGCGCGGACAGTTCCTCGAGATCACCCTGACCGCGAATGCGTTTTTGCACCATATGGTTCGCAACATCGTCGGTGCGCTGGTGCATGTGGGGAGCGGGCGCCAGTCGCCGCAGTGGATGGCCGATCTGCTGATCGCCCGTCGACGTGCATTGGGTGCGCCGACCTTTTCGCCGGCCGGTCTGTATCTGGCGGGTGTTGACTATGATCCGGCGATGGGGTTGCCGGGCGGCTCGCATGATCCCCTCGATCCGCCCGGTATCCTGCCCGAGGTGTCAGGAGGATCGGAGTCATGAGAACGCGCATCAAATTCTGCGGTCTGGTTCGGGCCGAGGATGTCGATACCGCGGTGGCGCTTGGCGTCGACGCGATCGGCTTTGTTTTCTATCCGCCGAGCCCCAGGGCGCTTGGCGTGGATGACGCGCTGGCCTTGCGTAAACGCCTGCCGTCTTTCGTCTCGGCGGTCGGCCTTTTCGTCAACGAAGCGCCTGACACCGTGACGGCCACCGCGAGTCGGGTCGGGCTCGACGTCATCCAGCTGCACGGCGACGAAACACCCGATCAGGGGCGATCGGCGTCGTCAGCCAGTGGCCTTGCATGGTGGAAGGCTATCCGGATGCGGCAGCAGACCGATTTGTTATCATCTGCGCTTGATTTCAAAGACGCCGAGTGCCTGCTGCTTGATTCATTCAGCGAGGCCTTTGGCGGCAGCGGCAAGGTATTCGACTGGTCCTGGATTCCAGCCGGCCTGTCATCCCGGATCATTCTTTCGGGCGGGCTCGACCCGGATTCCGTGGCACCGGCCATTCAGCACGTCAGGCCGTTCGCGGTCGATGTTTCAAGCGGGATTCAGGGGCACACGCCCCGACACAAAGATACAGCGCGTATGGAGCGATTCGTCGCTGCGGTGCTGTCAGCCGATGCAGGTAAAACATGAAGCCATATGACCTTCCCGACGCGCTTGGCCACTTCGGCCCTTACGGCGGAACCTTTGTCTCCGAGACGCTCATGCATGCGCTCGAAGACCTGCGCAAGGCTTATCAGCACTACCGCACCGATCCTGACTTCATTGCTGAGTTCAAGGACGAGCTGAAGTATTTCGTCGGTCGTCCCAGTCCGATCTATCACGCCAAACGCTGGTCCGATCAGCTCGGCGGTGCGCAGATCTATTTCAAGCGTGAAGACCTGAACCATACCGGCGCGCACAAGGTCAACAACACCATCGGTCAGGCGCTGCTGGCCCGGCGCATGGGCAAGCCCCGGGTGATAGCCGAGACCGGTGCCGGTCAGCATGGCGTGGCCACCGCGACCGTGGCCGCCCGGTTCGGCATGAAGTGCGTGGTCTATATGGGCATCACCGACGTCGCCCGGCAGGCTCAGAACGTCTATCGCATGAAGTTGCTGGGCGCTGAAGTGGTCCCGGTCGAGTCTGGCAGCAAGACCCTCAAAGACGCGTTGAACGAGGCGATGCGCGACTGGGTCACCAATGTCGAAGACACTTTCTACATCATCGGCACGGTCGCGGGTCCGCATCCCTATCCGATGATGGTGCGCGATTTCAATGCGGTGGTCGGTCAGGAGTGCCTGTGGCAGATGCCCGAGCGCATCGGCCGTCAGCCCGACTATGTGCTGGCCTGCGTTGGTGGCGGCTCGAATGCAATCGGCATCTTCCATCCCTACATTCCCCACGAGTCGGTCAAGCTGGTCGGTGTCGAGGCGGCGGGCGAAGGCATCGAGACCGGGCGGCATGCGGCATCGCTGTCGGCCGGCACGCCCGGCGTGCTGCACGGCAATCGCACCTATCTGCTGCAGGATGCCAATGGCCAGATCATCGACACGCATTCGGTGTCGGCAGGCCTCGACTACCCCGGCGTGGGCCCCGAGCATGCCTGGCTCAAGGACAGTGGAAGAGCCAGCTACGTGGCCATCAACGATGCCGAAACACTCGAGGCCTTTCATACCTGCTGCCGCATCGAAGGCATCATCCCGGCGCTCGAGACCAGTCATGCACTGGCCTACGCGGCCAAGCTCGCGCCGACCCTGTCTCGCGACAAGGTGATTCTGGTCAATCTGTCCGGCCGCGGCGACAAGGACATGCACACTGTTGCGCAGGCCGGTGGCCTGGCGCTCTGAAGAAGGCCTCCCGATGTCCCGAATCGCCGCCAGGTTCGATGCCCTCAAGGCCGCCGGACGCAAGGCGCTGGTGCCTTATTTCACCGCCGGCCATCCGAGCCGCGAACACACCGTTCCCCTGATGCATGCCCTGGCGCGCAATGGCGCCGATGTCATCGAACTCGGTATCCCGTTTTCTGACCCGATGGCCGATGGCCCGGTCATCCAGAAATCGAGCGAAGCCGCCCTGGCGCTGGGCGTGGGGCTGGGTGATGTGCTCGAGTGGGTCCGCGAATTCCGCCGCGATGATGCCACCACGCCGGTGGTGCTGATGGGCTACATGAATCCGATCGAACGCATGGGCGTTGCGGCGTTTGCCGAACGCGCGGCGCAGGCTGGTGTCGACGGTGTGCTGGTGGTCGATCAGCCGCCCGAGGAGGCGCAGTCCTTCGTGCCGCTGCTGCGTGGCCATGGCCTCGACCCGATCTTCCTGCTTGCGCCAACCTCCAGCCCCGAGCGCATCGCGCAGGTCGGCAAGCTGGCAAGCGGTTATGTCTACTACGTCTCGCTCAAGGGTGTGACCGGCGCGGGCAATCTCAATGTCGAGGAAGTGCTGGGTGCCTTGCCCGCGATTCGGGCAGCGACCGGCTTGCCAGTGGGTGTGGGTTTTGGCATCCGTGACGGGCAGACCGCCCGGGCGATCGCTGCCCGAGCCGATGCGGTCGTGATCGGCACCCGGCTGATCCAGGAAATCGAGGCCGCCGGCCCGGCGAATGCGGTCGAGAAGGCGGGCGCCTTCATCCTGTCGATCAGACAGGCGATGGATGCGCCTTAGGTCAACCAGGCGCAGTAGAACCAGGATTAGGCAAACCAGGAGGCTCACCGATGAGTTGGCTTGAAAAGCTGCTTCCCCCTCGCATCAAGCGCTCGGTCGGCCGATCGGCCGAGGGGCGTCGCACGGTTCCGGAAGGGGTCTGGCTGAAATGCCCGAGCTGCGATGCGGTGCTCTATCGCGCCGATCTGCTCGCCAATCTGTTTGTGTGCCCGAAGTGCGATCACCACCTGCGCATCGATTCACGCGCGCGCATCGATGCCTTGCTCGATGCCGAGGGGCGATACGAGATCGGCCATGAGGTGCTGCCGGTTGATGCCCTGAAATTCAAGGACAGCCGCAAGTATCCCGATCGCCTCCAGGAAGCGATGGACGAGACTGGCGAGACTGACGCGCTGGTGGTCGTCGGTGGTGCGATGCGTTCCTTGCCGGTGGTGGTGGCGGCCTTCGAATTCGACTTCATGGGCGGCTCGATGGGTGCGGTGGTGGGCGAGCGATTTGCGCGCGGTGTGCACACCGCGGTCGAGCAGAAAGTGCCCTTCATTTCGGTTGCGGCGTCGGGTGGCGCACGCATGCAGGAGGGACTGATGTCGCTCATGCAGATGGCCAAGACCACTGCAGCCCTGACCCATCTGTCCGAGGCAGGGCTTCCCTATATCTCGGTGCTGACCGATCCGACCATGGGTGGTGTGTCGGCCAGCTTCTGTTTTCTGGGTGATGTCGTGATCGCCGAGCCCAAGGCGCTGATCGGTTTTGCCGGCCCGCGCGTGATCGAACAAACCGTGCGCAGCAAACTTCCGGAAGGGTTTCAGCGTGCCGAATTTCTGCTGGAAAAAGGCGCGGTCGACATGATCGTGCATCGCCGTGCCATGCGCGACGAGATTGCCCAGTTGCTCGCTTTGCTGTTGCGCCAGCCCTCGGAGGCTCTGGCCTGAGCCCGCAAAACGATGCCCCGGCGGCTGCTACGCTAACCGCCTGGCTCGAACGCATCGAGCACCTGCATCCGCGTCAGATCGAACTCGGCCTCGAGCGGGTCAGGGTCGTAGCCGAGCGCATGGCGCTCAGGATTGACGCGGTCTCGATCATCGTCGGCGGCACCAATGGCAAGGGCTCGACCTGCGCCATGCTTGAATCGATCCTGCTGGCTGCCGGATACCGTGTCGGCTGCTATACCTCGCCGCATCTGATGCAGTTCAACGAGCGCGCCCGCATCAACGGCGAATCGACGAGCGATGCACTGCTTATCGAACAGTTCGAGGTGGTCGAGGCAGCTCGTGGCGATACCTCGCTCACCTGGTTTGAGTTCACGACGCTGGCCATTCTCAGGCTCTTCGAGCGTTCATCACTTGACGTGGTGGTTCTGGAGGTGGGATTGGGCGGACGTCTCGATGCGGTCAACATCATCGATGCCGACTGCGCAATCGTGACCTGCATCGACATCGATCATGCCGAGTACCTTGGCGATACCCGTGAGGCGATCGGTTTCGAGAAGGCGCACATCTATCGCCCGGGTCGGGCTGCGATCTGTACCGATCCGGTGCCGCCGCAGTCGCTGATCGACTATGCGAGCTCGATCGGCGCCGATCTCTGGCGCTTCGGACTCGATTTCAACTACTCGGGTGATCGCCAGCAATGGTCTTATGGCGGACGATCGCAGCGGCGTAACAGCCTGGCCTACCCGGCCCTGCGAGGTGCCAATCAGTTATTGAATGCGTCCGGTGCGCTGGCCGCACTCGAATCCCTGCGCACCCGTCTGCCGGTGAGCGCGCAGGCGATCCGCCAGGGGCTGGCCAGCGTCGAATTGCCGGGACGATTTCAGGTCTTGGCCGGGCGGCCTGCGGTGGTGCTCGATGTCGGTCACAACCCGCATGCCGCAGCGCATCTTGCGGCTAACCTCGACAATATGGGCTTTTTTCCCTACACCTATGCAGTGTTCGGAATGCTGGCCGACAAGGATATCGACGCCACGATTGCGCACCTGCGCAGCCGTGTCGATCACTGGCTGTGTGTCGATCTGCCCGGGCCGCGTGGCACCAGTGCCGCTGAGCTCGCTGCTCGCCTCACGAAGGCCGGGGTCGTACCGGGCGAGGGCATCGATGCCGAGCGCACCATTACTTGCCACGCGTCACCCCGAGAGGCGCTGGCCGCAGCCCGGGAGCGGGCGGGTGAGAATGATAGGATTGTGGTTTTCGGGTCGTTCCTCACGGTAGCCGACGTGCTGGCTGCGCGTGGTGTTCGCGCCTCCTAGGCGGCTCATTTCAGATGGCCAAAGCGCAAACGGTTCGGGCAAGGGCGCGGTCAAGTCAGCGCCCGGCTGCCGCCGACGATGCGCCGGTTGATCCGGCGCTGCCGCAAAAGAAGCGGGCCCGTCATCGCCTGATCGGCGCGATCGTTCTGTGTGTTGCCGCAGCAATTCTCGTGCCGCTGCTGCTCGAGCCAGAGCCCGCGCGACCCTTGTCTGATCTGTCGGTCGTCATACCTCCCAAAACCACCAACCTGCCGTCGCGCAGCGCCGAGCCCCGTGCCGACCTGCGCCCTGATCCCGCGCGCCGTGATTCGAAGGCTCCGGAGGCCAGTGCGCATGACAAGCCGACCGAGTTGCCAAGGTCGGAGTTACCTATGGCTTCCGAGTCGCGGGCTGCTGATGCCGTGGCGCCAGAAGCCGCCGCTGCCCCCGCCGCCCCTGCCCCTGCCGCTGCCCCCGCCGGCGGCGCCTCGCAAGGCAGCGTGCCCGGTGATGCCGATCGATCAAAATCTGCGGTATCAGCGACTTCAGCGGCCTCGTCGTCGAGTCAGGCGAACGCTCCAGCGACTGCCATCGCATCGCCTTCCTCTGCGCCGACGACTGCGACTGACAGCGGCAAGCAGTCCGCACCCAAGCCGGGCGGAAAATATCTGATCCAGGTGGGCGCCTTCAGTTCTGACTCGTCGGCCAGCGCAGCGCTCGAGCGGATTCAGGGAGCGGGCTTGCGCGGTTTTACTGAAAAGATCAAGACCGATCGGGGTGAGCGTATTCGCGTGCGGGCCGGACCTTTTTCGACGCGTGAAGCCGCCGAGCAGGCTCGTGAAAAGCTCAAGGCCACCGGTCTTGAGGCAGCACTGATCGCACCATCGTGATCAGTGCAAGGCGTGATCGGAAGCTTTTTTCATGACCGAGCTCGGGTTGACGGGATGGGACTGGTTTGTCCTGGCGGTGTTCTTTGCGTCAATCAGCCTCGGACTCTTTCGCGGACTTGTCAGAACGGTGTTTGCGCTGGCTGCCTGGGTGGTGAGTCTGCTCGGTGTGCCGGTGGCCATGCACTGGCTTGTGCCGCTGCTGCCGCCCGAGATGCCGTATGCCTTGCTGGTGGCAGTGATTTTTCTGGTGCTGTTCATCGGGGTGCGAATGCTTGGCTCCCTGGCGTCCCGTGCGCTGCGCGGGATCGGGCTTGGCGGCGCCGACCGGCTGCTGGGCGCAGCCCTGGGCGCCGCGCGAGCGCTGGTGATTGTTCTGCTGGTGGCGCTGGCGGCGCAGCTTGGCGGTTATTCGAAGCGACCCGATTGGCAGCAGGCGCATTGCCGGCCGCTGCTCGAGTGGCTGGTGCAGTGGGCAGAGCCTTTCCTGCCCGAGCGTTTGAGCGGCGTGCAACGCACCTGACAGGGTACATTGCACGAACTGGGTTTCAGTCCTGCGGATGATCGGAGAAGTTTGATGTGCGGCATTCTGGGTGTAGTGGCACGTTCACCTGTCAATCAGCTTCTCTACGACGGACTGCTGCTGCTGCAGCATCGTGGCCAGGATGCCGCGGGCATCGCCACCTCGAATGGCAAGGCCTTCTCGATGCACAAGAGCAGCGGGCAGGTGCGCGATGTCTTTCGGACCCGCAATATGCGCGGGCTGCCCGGGCGCAGCGGGATTGCCCATGTGCGTTATCCGACGGCCGGATCGGCTGGAAACGATGAGGAGGCGCAGCCCTTCTATGTCAATGCGCCCTTCGGCCTGACGCTGGCGCATAACGGCAATCTCACCAATTCGGCTCAGCTCAAGGAAGAGATGTTCCGTCTCGATCGGCGGCATATCAACACCGAGTCCGATTCCGAAGTGCTGCTCAATGTGCTGGCCAACGAACTGCAGGCAGCCACCGGTGGCGTGTCGCTCGACCCTGATTCGATTTTCAAGGCGATCACCGAAGTTCATCGCCGGGTGAAAGGGGCGTATGCCTGTGTGGCCGAGATTGCCGGCTATGGCGTGATCGGATTTCGCGATCCGCTCGGCATCCGCCCGCTCTGCTATGGCGTATCAGAGACCGACCACGGTACCGAATATCTGATTGCGTCGGAGTCGGTGGCACTCGAAGGCCTGGGGTTCTGGTTGGTGCGTGATATTGCCCCGGGCGAGGCGGTCTTTATTGATCTAGAGGGCAATTTCCATTCTCGCGTGTGTGCACCGAACGCCTCGCTTAATCCGTGCATCTTCGAATATGTGTATTTTGCACGTCCCGATTCGGTGATCGACGGCGTATCGGTCTACGACGCGCGTCTGAAGATGGGCGAGTACCTCGCCGAGAAAGTGAGCCGCGAATTGCGAGCCGGCGATATCGATGTAGTCATGCCGATTCCGGATACCTCGAGGCCGTCGGCACTGCAGTTGGCCAATCGCCTCAATCTCGATTATCGCGAGGGCTTCATCAAGAATCGGTATGTCGGGCGCACCTTCATCATGCCGGGTCAGGCCATCCGCAGCCGGTCGGTGCGTCAGAAGCTCAATGCGATGAGCATCGAATTTCGCGGCAAGAATGTCCTGCTGGTCGATGATTCGATTGTGCGCGGCACCACCTCGTATGAAATCGTCCAGATGGCTCGCGCGGCCGGTGCCAACAAGGTCTATTTCGCCTCGGCCTCACCGCCGGTGCGCTTTCCCAATGTCTACGGCATCGATATGCCCACGCGTTCCGAGCTGATCGCCAACGACCGCACCGACAATGAAATCAGACTCGCGATCGGCGCCGATGCCCTGGTCTATCAGGACATCGACGGCATGCGACGTTCGGTGCGCGATCTCGGTCGTCACCTCAATCGCTTTGAGGCATCGTGTTTTGATGGGGTCTACATCACTGGCGATGTGACGCCCGAGTATCTCTACCAGCTCGAGGCCAGCCGTCTCAACCCGGTAGAAAATCTCGAAGAACCGACGCAGAAAGCGCAGTTGAACCTGCAGTTTTCATCCGGTCGCAGCTGATCGCGTTCGATGTCGACACCGACGCCACCGTCTGACCCAATGCGCCCCTGGCGTCTCGATACGCTGGCGATTCGTGAAGGCATCGAACGCACTGCCTACCTCGAACACAACGAGCCGATCTTCCTGACCTCGAGCTTCGTGTTCGAGAATGCCGCGCAGGCTGCAGCCCGCTTCGCAGGCGATGAAGAGGGCTTCATCTATTCGCGGGCCGGCAATCCGACGGTGACGGCGTTTCAGAACCGCCTGGCGGCGCTTGAGGGCGCGCAGGCTTGTGTTGCGACCGCATCGGGGATGTCGGCGATCATGGCGCTGGTCATGAGTCTGACGCGAGCCGGCGATCATGTGGTCGCTGCCTTCGAACTCTTCGGTGCGACCACGCAGCTCTTCGGCATTCTGGCGCGCTTCGGCATCGAGGTCAGTTTCGTGCCGATCGACGACCCGCAGGCCTGGCGCAAGGCGGTGCGTCCGAATACCCGACTGTTCTATCTCGAGACACCCTCCAACCCCTTGACTCAACTCGCCGATGTGAAAGCGATCTCGGTGATTGCCCGAGAGCACGGCGTGAAGTTCGCGGTCGACAACTGCTTCTGTTCGCCGGCACTGCAGCAGCCGCTCGCCTTGGGTGCCGACATCGTGGTGCACTCGGCCACCAAATACATCGATGGTCAGGGGCGCGTGCTGGGTGGCGCGGTGCTGGGCGATTCAGCCTTCATCAACAACACGCTCGCACCCTTCGTTCGCACGACCGGCCCGAGCCTGTCGGCCTTCAATGCCTGGGTGCTTCTGAAGGGCATGGAGACCCTGTCGATGCGCATGGCGCGCCAGTCGGACAACGCCTTGAAGATCGCAAGCTGGCTCGAGACGCAAAGCCCGGTTGCGCGGGTGTATTACCCGGGGCTGGCGTCCCATCCGCAACACGCGCTGGCGATGTCGCAGCAAAAGACCGGTGGCGCGATCGTGTCGTTCGAGGTAGGCCATGCCGATGAAGACCGTTTTGGCTCATCGGTGCGCGAACGGGCATGGCGGGTGATCGATGCCTGCAAGCTGCTGTCGATCACCGCCAATCTT
>CAIVAS010000213.1 GCA_903903975.1 uncultured Burkholderiales bacterium | reverse complement strand
TGGTCCTCAAGGGCGGTGCGAACGCCATCGTCTGCACGCGGCACGCCGGCGAGAATTTCGATGTGGTTCGGCTCTCGATCACCAAGATGCCGAAGATCCTCACGATCGTCTCGACCGCCGGCATGGCCGACATTCGCATCACCTCGTAGCTATTGAAATTGGTCTGCTCGATCCGCCCGTCCTTCAAAGTGCACTCACCGTACAGACAGGCCGACAGGCCATAGGCAAACGAGCCTTCGACCTGCGCGGCGATCTGCTGCGGATTGACCGCGTAGCCCGGATCGGTGGCTGCGACGATGCGACGCACCGTGACCTCGCCAGCCTTGCTCACCGACACTTCGGCAACCGCCGCGGTATAGCTGCCAAATCCCATGTGCTGCGCGAGCCCCCGATAGACACCGGGCGCCGCAGGGGTGTCCCATCCGGCCTTTTTCGCGGCGGCCTCCAGCACCGCCAGATGCTTGGGATGATTGGCCATCAGCTTGCGACGAAACGCCAGCGGATCGGTCCCGGTGGCATGGGCGAGCTCGTCCATGAAGCATTCGAGATAGACCGCGTTCTGGTTGTGATTGACGCCTCGCCAGAAACCAACCGGCACCGGCGGGTTGCGCATCGCGTGGTCGACCAGCAGGTTCGGGACGGTGTAGCCGATCGCACCATCGCCGGTGGCCGTCAGCCCCTGGAACTGCACCGGGTCACGCCCATTGGCGAGGTTCTGCGGCGCCACGCCTGCCAGGATCGACTGGCCCGAAATCCGCATGTGCAGCGCGACCAGATTACCGGCCGCATCGAGCCCGGCAGTCAGCTTGGCTTGCGTGACCGGATGGTATCGACCGTGGGTCATGTCCTCTTCGCGGCTCCACAAGAGCTTGACCGGCACACCTGGCATTTCACGGGCGATCGCCACCACCTGGGGGATCCAGTCATGGACCGCGCCGCGCCGACCGAAGCCGCCGCCCAGATGCATCTTGTAGACCTCGCATTGGCCTGCGGGCAGCCCGGCCGCAGCAGCGGTCGCAGCAAGCGCCGCTTCGCCGTTCTGCGTCGGCGTCCAGACCTCGCATCGCCCCGGCGTCCAGCGGGCGGTTGCGTTGATCGGCTCCATCGTCGCGTGGTTCTGGTGAGGATAGGCGTAGACCGCCTCGATGCGACGCGCAGCCGACGCCAGCGCTGTCTTCGCATTGCCGACCTCGTTGCCGATGAAGGCATCGGGAGCATCAAGACCGGCAGCCAGCGTGGCAGCCACCATCTGGCTGTTGAGCTTGGCGTTCGGGCCGTCGTCCCAGACTACCGGCAGTTCGGCCAGTGCGGTTTTGGCCTGCCACCAGGTATCGGCCACGACAGCCACCGCCGAATCACCGACCTTGAGCACCCGTCTGACGCCGGGCATCGATTGCACCTTGCTCGCATCGAAACTGACGACCTTTCCGCCGAAGACTGGGCAGTCATGGATCGCCGCATTGAGCATGCCGGGCAACTGCAGATCGGCGCCATAAACCTGGCTGCCATTGAGCTTGGCGAAGGTATCGAGACGCTTGACTGGCTTGCCGATCAGTTTCCAGTCCTTGGGATCCTTGAGCGGCACATCGGCCGGCGGCGTGAGCTTTGCAGCCGCCTGCGCCACATTGCCGAAGCTGGTGCGCCGTGCGCTCGGCAGATGCGTGATCACGCTCGACTCTGCGTTGCATTCCGAGGCGGGAACACCCCACTCACTGGCTGCCGCCTGGATCAGCATCTGGCGAGCGGTGGCGCCACCTTTACGGACATATTCATGCGATTCGCGGATGCCGCGGCTGCCACCGGTCGAAAAATTGCCCCAGACCCGGTTGCGCGCCAGGTTCTGTCCTGGCGTCGGGTATTCGGTGGTCACCTTCGACCAGTCGCATTCGAGCTCTTCGGCCACCATCTGTGCCAGGCCGGTCAGAGTGCCCTGCCCCATCTCGGAACGCGCAATCCTGATGACGACGGTGTCATCGGGCTTGACCACCACCCAGGCATTCACCTCGGTCGGTCCGGCCTGCGCTTGCGCCGACGCCGACAGATGAAACCCCAGCATCAGACCGCCTGCGGCCGAGGCCGATCCGATCATGAATCGCCTGCGCCCGACCGTGACCTGCGACGGCGTGGAGAGCGTCTCGCCTGAGTCTGACACGTCAAAAGGCAAGGCAGCGGTGGCAGGGATTGTCGACAGTGTCATCGCCATGGCTCAGGCCTTTTTCGGGACGCCGCCATCGGCAGCAAGATGGACCGCCGCGCGAACGCGGTTATAGGTGCCGCAGCGACAGATGTTGGTAATGCCCTCGTTGATATCAGCATCGGTCGGCTTGGGCTTGTCTTTCAGCAGCGCCGCCGCCGCCATGATCATTCCCGACTGGCAATAGCCGCATTGCGGCACATCGAGCGCGAGCCAGGCCTTTTGCACCGGATGGCTGGTATCGGCAGACAGCCCTTCGATGGTCACGATCTTCTGGGTCGCCTGGACCGCGGACACCGGCATGACGCAGCTGCGGACGGCCGCACCATCGATATGGACGGTACAGGCGCCGCACTGCGCAACACCGCAGCCGTACTTGGTACCGGTCAGCCCGAGCTGCTCACGCAGGACCCATAACAGCGGTGTCGCCGGATCGGCCTGGAATTCGAGATTACGGCCATTGATGTTCAAAGCGGGCATGGTTGTCTCTCTGCGGAGTCGTTGAAATGGGAACGCGATACGGATAATCCGGAAAGTCTGGGGCTCGCAAGGCGCTTTGTCATGCGCGATCGGCTGATAACGGATCGGCATAGCGCGCACCCAACACCTCGAATGCCGCCAATGCCGGATCGAGGCCGGTTTCCTGAGTCAGGATGCGCGCCACTGCCGGTGCGACGCGTCGCGCTGCCTTGGCATCCAGAAACAGCAGGCGCGAGCGTCTTGCCAGCACATCTTCCACCGTTCTGGCGTACTCGAAGCGCGCTGCAAAGCGCACCATCGCTTCGGTCAGGCCTGCGATCAGCTCATGGTCGGCGCCGGGCAGGCCAGCCAGCAATTCGGCTTCGTCGCCATAAAGATGGCTGCCCGGCGCATCGCTCAGCGGCCGCATGGCCCCGGGCGTCGCTCCCCCGCCCACCATTGGCAGCGCCTGCGTCACCCCTGCCGGTCGATGCTCGAGCAAGCCGCTGCGGGCGCAGTGCTCCAGGACATCCTCTGCCATGGAACGGTAAGTCGTCCATTTGCCACCGGTCACGGTGACCAGTCCCGAGGGGCTGACCATGACCGCATGTTCACGGCTGATCGTGCGGGTCGCGACCTTGCCCGAGGCGTCGGGTTCGGACGCCGGGCGCAGCAAGGGCCGCAATCCGACCCAGATGCTGCGAATGTCGGTGACGGCGGGAGCGCGATCGAGATGACGCGCCGACTCGCGCAATAAAAATGCCAGTTCGTCGTGCTGCGCACGGGGCTCGAAGCTCGCCGTCGACTGGGGCGTATCGGTTGTGCCGATCACGGTCTTGCCAAGCCAGGGCACGGCAAAAAGCACGCGACCGTCTTCGGTGCGCGGCACGAGCAGGGCATGACTACCCGGCAGGAATTCGCGATCGACCACGATGTGCACGCCCTGGCTGGGACTGACCGTCGGACGAACCGTGCGCCCGGCGGCCTGCGCGTCGATCCCGCGAACGGTATCCACCCAGACGCCGGTGGCATTGATCACACAAGCCGCCCGAATCGCATAGGAGCGACCGGTTTCATGATCGATGCACTGCAGCCCCACGACCCTGTCTGCCTCATGATCGAAGCCTGTCAGGCCAACGCGGTTGAGCAACAGCGCCCCTCGCGCGGCCGCGGTGCGAGCCAGCGCAATCGCCAGGCGGGCATCGTCGAACTGGCCATCCCAATATTGCACACCGCCGCGCAGACCCTGTGATCTGACATTGGGTATGGCGTCGAGCGTGTCGCGGCGTCCGAGAAAGCGGGTATCCCCCAGCGACGCGCCAGCCGCGAGCGCGTCGTAGAGCTTCAGACCGAATCCATAAAACGGGGCCTCCCACAGCTTGTAGGACGGCATCACGAAAGGAATCGGGCGCGCCAGGTGCGGCGCGTTTTGCAGCAGGATGGTTCGCTCTCGCAGCGCCTCCTTGACCAGCGAGAGATTGCCCTGGGCCAGATAGCGCACGCCGCCATGCACTAGCTTGGTCGACCGCGACGAGGTACCGCGCGCAAAGTCGCCATCCTCGATGAGCACCACCCGAAATCCGCGCGCGGCCGCATCCAGTGCCACGCCAAGACCTGTGGCACCGCCACCGACAATCGCGATATCAAAGTCTGCCGCGCCCGCCAGTCGGGCGAGCAGATCAGCCCGATCGGTCGGCAGCGGCGCTGCGCTCATGACCCGGCGCGTGAGGCGTGATGGCTTTCGATGCGCGCAGCAAATGCGGCTTGGGCTGCGCGATATTCGATTTCCGTCTGAGCGACCAGGTCGGACACCGACATCAGCTTGCCGACACCGGAAACACTGTGACCTGCCGACCAGATGTCCTTCCAGCGCTTGGG
Organism: uncultured Burkholderiales bacterium; assembly: GCA_903903975.1. GTDB lineage: Bacteria > Pseudomonadota > Gammaproteobacteria > Burkholderiales > Burkholderiaceae_E > UBA4615. The sequence goes on along the minus strand of CAIVAS010000213.1, from coordinate 4,662 downwards.
ACGGCTCTCTCGCCCTGCGACACTGATGTCCTTGGCAATATCGATGGCGCCTCGCACCGGCAGATCATCCGGATCAAGGCCTGCCAGCTCGATCGAAGGCCGCAGCATATTGGTCTGCAATCCGGTGAAGGCCTTGGTCAGCAGGATGTCGTCGGCCGTGCTGTCGACCAGCATCGATTTGTAGGCCGGCGCGGCCATGCTCTCGTGGGTCGCAATGAAACGAGTGCCCATATAGGCCATTTCGCAGCCGAGCGCCTGTGCGGCGAACAGCGCCTCTCCGTCCGAAATACCGCCAGCCAGCACCAGGGGACCATCGTAAAAAGCCCGCACCGCGCGAACGAAGGCAAAGGGGTTGAGCCAGCCGGTCTGACCGCCTGCACCTGCGGTCAGCAGCACCAGGCCGTCTGCACCGGCATCGACCGCTTTTTGCGCATGCTTGATCGTCGCGACATCGGCAAACACCTGCGCGCCGACATCATGCAAGGGCGCCAGTACTGGCGCGGGCGATCCGACGCTTGTGATGACGATTGCCGGCTTGTGCCGCACGATGACCTCGAGATCCTCACGCAGCCGGGTGTTCGAGCCATGCACGATCAGGTTCGGGCAGACCGGCGCGGCAGCTTTTGCGGTGCGCTGCTCATGAGCCGCCACCCGGATCCGGATCTCGTTCATCCAGGTATCGAGCTGCTCGGCAGATCGGCAATTGGCAGTGGGAAACGAACCCACCACGCCGGCCTCGCAGGCCGATGCGACCAGATCGGGGCCGCTGACCAGAAACATGGGCGCCGCGATAAGCGGCAGTCGCATCCGGCCGCGGATGTCGTTGAAGGCAGAACGGGTCATGAGATCTCGTGGCGTGGACACAGGAAGTCGCGATTATGCAAGGCTTGGCGCTCAGCCTCGGCCCAAGGCCATGATCGCCTCGGCAAAGGCCACCGGCGCCTCCTGCGGCAGGTTGTGGCCGGCCTTGTCGATTTCGAGCCGCTGATAGGGTCCGCTGAAAAATCGCTGATGGCCAACGGAGCCCTCGAGGGGCGCCACCCCATCGTCGCGCCCGTGCAGCACGATCGTCGGCACCCGAATGATCGGCTGGGTCGCAAGCTGAGCTTCGATCGCCTGCAGCGCTTCATCGCCGGGCACCAGACCAAATCGGTGCCGATAGGAATGAATCGTCACCTCGACAAAATCAGGGTTGTCAAAGGACTGGGCCGAGCGCAGGTAGCTTGCCTCGTCGAATGGCCAGCTTGGCGACCATAGTTTCCACAGGAGCTTGCAAAAACCGGCACGATCGCGCTCGAGCCCTGCGCGACCGCGATCGCCGTGGAAGTAGTACTGATACCAGAGACGATGCTCCATCTGTGCTGAAAGCGGTTCGGCGGCCGCGGCAATGTCCTGAATGTTGTAGCCGGTGGCGCTCACCAGACCAATTACCCGCTCGGGCCACAAGGCGGCCACCACACAGGCCGCACGCCCACCCCAGTCATAGCCGGCCAGGACTGCTCGCGGCAACGACAGCGCATCCATGAATGCCAGCAGATCACTGCCGAGCGCCGCCTGCTGGCCTGAACGCAAGGTCTGCGCCGACAGAAAGCGGGTCGGGCCAAAACCGCGCAGAAAAGGCACGAGAACCCGGTAGCCGCTGGCGACCAGTTGTGGGGCGATATCGTCGTAGGCATGAATGTCATAAGGAAATCCGTGCATCAGCACGACCGGCGTTGCCTGCGGATCGCCGTGATCCAGATAGGCGATTCGAAGGCCCCCTGCTGCGATTTCCCGATACATTGCTGTTTCTCCTTCGTCTGCCTGACGGTGCTGCCGCGCTGCGGCGGCAATGATAGACCGCCTCGTCAATTCACCACCGAGCCATGTTGCGCAACATGCGCAGCCGCTCATGAGCCGAATGCAGACCTTTCGTCGGCCGTACCCGGCCAGACGCTGCCCGATACAACACCCTTGGCCGAAGTGCCCTCTCACCCTGCACGCTCACCTTGCCGAACCCCGTGAACGCAATCCCCAGCTTGAAAAACAATGCGCTGATTGCGAGCCTCCAGCGCAGCCTGACCAACCGCCTGACCGAGGGCATTGCGCAGTCCTTCGAGCGCTCGGTCACGACTCTGGCGGCCCGATCGGCCATCGCCGAGACCCCGGAGGAAAAGTCGCTGCTGGCGATGGCGGCCGATTTTGCGCACCGCCATCAGCACGACATGACATTGCGCTTTCGCAATCATTTCGAGCAGGCGCTGGCCGTCGCATTCGATGCACCGGCCCCGACGGACAAGGGTACTGAGAAGGTCGACTTCGCCTCGCTGACTCTGGTATCCGATGATCTGATCGACCTGAGCATGGAGCGCAGCCGCTGGGCGCAGCGCACCGCAATCGGAGTCGATCAGGAGATCCTCGAAGAATTCAAAGCCAGGCTGCGTGCCGTACTCGACAACCCGTCGCTCGGCAGCGATCAACTGCCAGCCTCATTGGCCAGCATCTACGACGCGCTGAAAGCGGCATTGCCCGATGGCAGCACCTCGCCTCAGACCATCAAGGCCGCACTCGCCGCGGTCGGGGCCAACCTCTCATCGGCCATCAACGACGCCTACGCTGCAGCCAGCGATCAGCTGCGCGAAAGCGGTGTGCTGCCCGACTTCGTTCTGGGTGCGGTGATCCGAGAATCACGGCGTCAGACCTCGGGCAATGTTCGCGTATCGCAGCAACGCAAAAGCGACATGATGGGTATTGCTGATCTGCCCGATGCTGATATCTCGGACGACGATCAGATGCTGATGCTTCAGCACGCGATGGCTCAGGCCTATTCAGGACAGGGTCAGGGCGAAGGGCGCCGACAGGTTGCCCGGATGCTCTCCAATCCGGCGGCCATCGACCGGCTCAGCGGTGTCTTGCCCTCGATTCAGGAACGAAGCACTCTGATGTCATCGCTGACCTCGTTTCAGCGATCGGAGCATTCTTTTTCGCAGGGCGGCATCCATCCTGATCTGCTCGCACGCATCAAGGACGAAGGCACGCCCCTCGATCAGATCACGGTCGACATCGTCGGCATCGTCTTCGACTACATCTACCAGGACCCGCGCCTGCCTGATTCGATCAAGCAGCAGCTCCTGAGAATGCAGGTGGTTGCCGTCAAAGCGGCGCTGCTGAGCCGCGGCTTCTTCGCCCGACGCCAGCATCCCTTGCGCCAGCTGATCGATCGCATCGCTGAAGCCGGGTCCGACCCGGATTCGGATGTCAGCGAGGGGTCGGATCTGATGGTCGGCCTTCGCAGCATTGTCGACCGTGTCATCGTCAGTTTTGATACCGATGTCGAGGTGTTCGTGCAGGCTACCCAGTCCATCGACGAGCTCAGCAACCAGCAGGCCGACAAGCACCGCGCCCGCCTTGCGGCAACCGAGCGGGCCATCGCCCTGCGCGAAGCTCAGACGGCTGCCCAGGAAGAAGCGCGCGCTGAGTTCGAGCTGATGACCAACCCCCAGTGCCCGGTCTTCGTGAAGGCCCTTCTGGATGAATGGTGGGCGATTTACGTGGCCAGCGCCCGCAGCTCGGCCGATTTCAACGACGCCAAGGCGGCATGGAAAAAAGGCATCGACACCGCCAAATTGCTGATCTGGAGCAGCTGTCAGAAAGACGCCCAGGACATCGCGACCCTGGCTGAAATACTGCCGAGTCTGATCCGCGACCTGCGCGCCGGACTGGCTCAGGTCGACATGCCGCAAGTCGATCAGAACCGCTTTTTTCAGTCCCTGATGCTCAAGCACACGCAGGAAATTGCGGCGGCCAAGACGCGCCCGGCTTTCAGCGCGACCATCCCGGCGACACCGATCGAGGCCTCTGCACTGCGCAAACGTGCCGATGCCATGCCGGCTGCGCTCGCCCCCGTGGGCACCGTGGCTTTCAGCAAAAATTTGCGCCCCGATCTGCCGACTCGACCAATCGACGACTCGCTCGCTTCGGTTCAGCGCGGCCAGATGATCGAGATCAACCGTGACGGCGAATTCCGTGTCTACAAACTTGCCTGGATCAGCCCGGCGCGCAAGGTCTACATTTTCAGCCGCCACCCGGAAGAAACGCTGACGTTTGAAGACACCGATCTGGCCGGCCTGATGTCAAGCGGTCAAGCCCGTCCGAGCAGCGAATCTTCGCCGCTCGATCGCGCGATTGCCCTGGCGGCAGGAGACGACGCCGCCGACTGAGGCGGGCTTGGTACGGACCTTGCATCGAGGGCTTTGGCCTCGATCGGGGCCGATTGTGCACAATGCCTGTGCAAACAACCGGTCTCGACAGTGAAGAGCGCACCTAAAAAAACCGCCCGCGATCCAATTTCAAGCGCTTCCGACAAGGATGTGGCGCTTGTTTCCGACATCCGCTTCCTCGGCCGTCTGCTGGGGGATGTGATCAGAGAACAGGAAGGCCAGGAAGCCTTCGACCTGATCGAGCGAGTCCGTCAACTGTCGGTTTCCTACCGTCTCAAGCGCGATGCTGCGGCCGGCAAGACACTCGACCGACTACTGAAAAACCTCACGATCGACCAGATGGTTTCGGTGGTGCGCGCCTTCAGCTACTTTTCCCACCTGGCCAATATCGCCGAAGATCGCCACCACGTCCGCCGTCGCGAAGCGCATGAACGCAAAGGCGATCTTCAGGAAGGCTCGCTTG
>CAIVAS010000212.1 GCA_903903975.1 uncultured Burkholderiales bacterium | reverse complement strand
ATCGCCTTTGCGCCTGGCGCGGCAACCGTCATCGGCACGCCCGACGATCTGGTGGCAGCCGTTCGCAGGCTCATCCCGATCACCGGCGGATTCGGTACCCTCATCGGATTCGTGCATGACTGGGCCAACCGCGAAAACACCTCACGCAGCTGGGACATGGTCGCGCGCTATGTGGTGCCCGAACTCAACGGCATGCTCGACACCTATCGCGAATCGAAAGAGTTCGTGATCACCCACCGGGATGCCTTCGAGGCAGCCGGCAAGGCAGTCATGAACAAGATTCTCGAACATGAAGGCGCCACTGCCGCGCTGGCAAAGACCAAGGACAGCCGGCTGGCCATGCCCGGGCACAACGCGCCCGATCTGTTGCGCAAGAACTGACGAATGCTCGGGCGGCCGGCCTTGGCCGGCTGCCCGATTGGAGTGAGCTTCAGCGAACGGCAGTTCAGCGCCCGGTGAAATTCGGCTTGCGTTTCTCGATGAAAGCCCTCACCGCCTCACGGTGATCGTCGGTGCGCGACGCATCGACCAGTCGGTGCGCCTCATGCTGAAGCGCGGTGTCGAAGTCGATGAACGCGGCTTCGTCCAGATTGTCTTTCATATGGCGCAGCGCAACCGCAGGGCCATGGGCGAGCGCGCGGACCATGGCAAACGCCTGCTCCTGCAGGGCTTCGTCAGCCACCACCCGATTGAAGAGACCGATGCGTTCGGCGCGATCGGCATCGACCCGATCCGAGGTGAACATCATTTCACGGGCAATCGGCGAGCCCACCGTGCGGCTCAGCAGCCAGGCAATGCCGTAGTCGCCCGACAACCCGACACGCGCATAACCCGCACTCACGAACGCCGATCTGGCGGAAATCCGGATATCGCAGGCCAGGGCAATCGCCAGACCGGCGCCGGCGGCCGCACCGGGCAAGGCCGCAACAGTGGGTTTGCGCACCGCCACCAGCGCGCCGGTCAGCAGCCGCTGGCGCTCGAGGAGGTCGTCGATGCGCTCCTGGCGCGACATGCTCTTCTTGCTGCTGTTGTCGCCCATGCCCTTGACATCGCCGCCTGCGCAAAACGCGGTGCCGGCGCCAGTGATGAGCAAGGCGCCGACCCGCTCGTCATCGCCGCGCTCCTTGACCATCCTGCGCAAGGCCGGAGTGAGATAGTCCGACAGGGCATTGCGGGCAACCGGGCGATTCAGGGTGATGACCGCGACCCGTTCGCGGATTTCGCACAGCAGCTGATCGGTTCCGGTATCGATGACAACAGTGTCCTGGCTTGTTGCAGCAGTCATGGTGGTCTCCTTCTTTATTGATAATGGTCCGCAGGCGCCGCAGGCATTGCGACCACCCGGTTCATCCAGGCTCGGCTGAGCATCGAATGAGGCTTGAGCGCCAGGCGCTCATTGAGCAAGGCGCGCGCCATCGATCGATTGCCCGATCGTTCAGCCGCGACAATCAGTGTCTGCGAGAGGAGATCGCGCTGGGCATGCGAGCCGCCGGCGCGCGCCGCAACAGGCCTGACCGCCGACAGAAGCTCGACCGCACGCTGCGGCTTTTGCTGCCCCATCACACTCAAGGCTTGCGCCACCGGCAACCCGACCTGCCGGGTCATCATCGCGTTATCGGTGTCGCCCTGCGCAGTTCGGGCCATCACCGCCAGCAGCCGTGCCGCCAGATCGTCGCGACCTGCACCGACGAAAGCCATCATCGCGTGCGTGTCGTTAAAGGCGTACCAGGCATCATCGATCAGCGGCTCCCAGACCTTGGCCATCGGCTGCCATCGATCGCCGACGTCGACACCCTGCAGTGCGAGTCGCCACAGCAGCGCACTGGCATCGATCATGTCGAGCACGACTGTCGACTCAGTGCCGCGAATTCGTTCGTCGTAAAGCTTCAGGACGACATCCCATTGCTGTCGCTCAAGGTGATAGAGCGCCAGATGCCACCAGTTATGAACCGAAAAAAAACTGTCATTCGACCAGTCGGCTTGTCGGCTGGTGAACCAGTCGATGCCCTCATCGAGCCGATGGGTCATTTCCATGACATGGGCCACCGCATGGATCGCCCAGGCATTGCGCGGCGTGCTCGCCACGGCGCGACGTCCATCGGCTTCGGCCTGCTCGTAATCTCCCATCTCTTCGAGACCGAAGGCATGCATGCCAAGGTAGTAGCCCTCCAGGGCACTGCCGGATTCAACATCGGGCAAACGCCGTGCGACCCGGTCACGCAGCTCACTCGATTGCCCCATGAAAAAATCGGACTGATGCGCGGCAAACATCGCCAGGCCATCATGAGGACACGCCACCAGGATCTGCTCCCACCGGGCAGCCGCCTCATGCAGGCGACCTGCATTCCATGCATCGAGTGCCGCGATATGCGCAAGCTCGCGCGGGTTTGCCCCCCCTGAGACAGCCCGCGCCGCCTCAAGCGCTGCACGCGCCGGCGCAAGCAGCGACTGCTCGGAGCTCAGTGCAAAGAGCATGCTCTTGAGGACATGCGCCATGACCAGGCCACGGTCGATCGCAAGCGCTGCTTTCACCTGGGCGAGTGGGTCGTCAGTCAGCGTGATCAAGTTAGTCAGCCCCACGCCATAGTGCTCGACCGCGACAGCATCGCTCGCACTGAGCGGGGCATCAAACACATCTCGATAAGCCATGGCACTGTCCTCGGTTTGAGTGCAGCACGACAGGACTAAGGCTGCGGTATGGATCATGCTGAGAGATGCTGCCCAATGGCAAGCCAGCCTTCCAAAAGTCAGCTCGCGTATAGTCCCGGCCATGTCCTGGCCCACGCCACCGAGCGCCTGCGCTTGATGAGTCCCCCCCCCGCATCGAAGGCACCGTCTGCAGCACTGGTCGGCGGTTTGTGCTATCTGGTGTCGTCGCTGGTCTGGGGCCTGAATATCCCGCTGACATCGCGCCTTTTCAGCACCTTCGATCCGTACTGGCTTGCGGTGCTTCGGCTGTCGATTGCCTCCACCATCCTGGGCTCGCTGGTTGCGGCCAGCAGCAGCCTGTCGCAATTGCACTCTCCGATCCCGCACTGGCGAGTCCTGACGATGAGCCTGTGCGTGAGCTGCTTCTTTGTGTTTTTCAATCTCGGGCTGCGATACACCAATCCGATCACCGCCGCCGCGATCATGGCCGGTTCGCCGGTCTACGGCGCAGTCGTCTTTCGCTGGATGAACCGCTCGCCGCTTGAAAAAGGCTTCTGGGGAGCCGCCGCACTCACGATCATCGGCGCAGTCATCGCAATCTACGGCAAGGCCGATGCGACAAGCCAGTCGCTGCATCTGCAGGGCGGCGAGCCGCTGATCGTGCTGTCCTTTTTCGCCTGGACGGCTTACTCGATCCTGGCGCAGCGCTGGTTCACCCCCGACACCTCGCAGTTGCGCCGCACTTTCCTGACCTCGGCCTATGCCGTTCCATGGCTGATCGTGTGGTGGTTGCTCGCCCGGGCCGTCGGTCTGACCGGCGCGCCCAATCTCGAACCGAGCGCAGAAGCCATCACGAACCTGCTGATCACCGCAGCACTGTCGTCGGCCCTGGGCGCGGTCGCATGGAACACAGGCGTGGCGCGTCTTGGCATCAACGCCGGCGTCATGTGGCAAAACACCGTCCCAGTGTTTGCAGTGCTGATTTCGCTGCTGGTGTTTTCGGTCAGACCGTTGCCCGAGCAGGTCATCGGCGGCCTGGTGGTACTGGCCGGGGTCCTCTACATGCAGTGGCAGCGCATGCGGACGACCCGGGCCGCCCTGGTGAAGCACTGAGACTCGGCAGAACTCAGCGCATCAACACAGCAGCACAGCAGCACTTCAGCACATCAGCATGCCGCCGTCGACCAGCAGCGACTGCCCAGTCATGCCGGCCGACTCGGGCGATCCGAGAAAGACCGCCAGCGCGGCCACCTCTGCCGGCTCGAGCACACGACCCATCGGTACCCGAGCGAGTGCCGCCTTCACCACCGCGTCGCCGTCGGCGCCGCCGATTGCGGCATAGCCTCGCTTGAGGTTTTCGACCATATCGGTCTGGATGAAACCCGGGCAGATCGCATTGACCGTCACACCGGTGGCCGCCGCTTCGAGTGCAACGCACCGGGTGAGTCCGACGACCGCGTGCTTGCTGACGTTGTAGGCGCTCTGATTGCGCGAGCCCCATTTGCCTGCGGTCGATGCAATGTTGACGATGCGCCCGCGGCCGCGTGATTGCATCGGCGGCAAGGCCGCCTGCATCAGGTTGATCACACCGAATAGATTCACATCGAGCAGCCGCTGAAAATCTTCCGGCGCATAGTCGAGAAACGTCTTCGACTGGTAAATACCGGCATTGTTGACCAGCACATCGAGCCGCCCGAACTGCGCTTCGATCGCCTGCACCGCAGCAAAACATGCCGCGCGATCGGTGACATCGAGCGGCATGATCATCGATCGATCGGCCGGCAATTCGAGCGAGGCCTGCACCTCGACCAGCAACTCGCGATTGGTGGCTGCCAGGCAGACCGTGGCGCCTTCGGCGGCATAGGCCTGCGCAATGGCGCGACCGATGCCGCGACTGGCGCCGGTAATCAGGGCGACGTGATGGGCCAGCCGGGACCCTGAGGGGCGAATGGTGCTTGATTCAGTCATGCGATGTCCCTTTGGAAATTTCGGCCCCTCAGCCCACTTGCCAAGGCTCAGCGGGCTTGCGAAGACTCAGCGATTGCCCGAAATCGGATCCCCGAAGGTTGTCCATTTCTGGCCGTCGAATCGGGCCATCACCACGGTCGACAGCGGACCATAGTCGGTCGGCGAGGTATCAAGCATCAAACCCGGCAAGGTGACCGCGATTCGAACATCCTTCAGATTGGTCGCGATTTTCTGGATATTGTCGCGGGTCAGATTATCGCCGGCCGTCTTGAGCACATAGACCACCGACTGAGCCACGCCATAGGCCTGCAGGTTGAGCTGATCGTTCGGGTCGCCGCCGGGAAAATATTTTTTCATGAACTCCTTGTACTCGACCATTGCCGGATCGCTCTCCCACTGCTTGTCGGACGGATCCTTCAGGAATTGCGTGGTCATCAATCCCACTGCCCGTTCCAGACCGGCAGGCTGCAGCACCGAGCCGATGGTGGACGATACGTTGGTGATGTAATGCGCCGGCTTCCATCCTGCCTCTGCGATCCGGCGAATCGACTGACTCGCAAACTTCGGCGAGGCCGCTGTAATGAAGGTATCGGCGCCGGTGGCCTTGAGGCTCAGGATCTGCGAATCGACCGTGGCATCGGTCACTTCGAACGACGCCTCGCCCACCAGCATCGCCTTGGCTTTGTCGCCCAGCCGTTCACGCACGCCTCTGAGATAGTCCTTACCGAAGTCATCGTTCTGATAGAGGATCGCGATCTTCGCGTTGGGATTGGTGCGAAGAATGTGCTCGGCAAACACCCGGCCTTCCAGCGGATAGGTGGGCGACCAGCCGGTGGTCCAGGGAAAGTTCTTGGGATCATTCCATTTGCCGGCCCCGGTATTGACAAAGAGCTGCGGCACTTTTTTCTGGTTCAGATAAGCGTGCACTGCTGAATTGGTCGGCGTGCCCACACTGCCGGTGACGACCAGCACTTCGTCCTGCTCGACCAGACGCCGCGTGTTTTCGAGCGTCTTGGCCGGCACGTAACCGTCATCAAGGCTGATGATCCTGATCTTGCGGCCGTTGACGCCACCCTGATCGTTGATCTTGTTGAAGTACCCGACCATGGTGCGACCCAGTGAGCCGTAGGCCGAGGCCGGGCCGCTGTAGGGCATGGTCTGACCAATCACGATTTCGGTGTCGGACGCACCGGTGTCGTATTTTTTCTGAGCTGCGACGGAGCCGGCAAATGCGAGGCCGACAGCCGCCAGGGCAATGGCGATGCGTTTCATGGTGTCTCCCTGAATCTCGGTTTGTTTGAGTGGCACACGATGGTAATCGATGAAACGCGATGCGACTCGCCGACCTGACTCGCCGACCTGACTCGAACCCCCATTCCTGTCATCATCGACGCCATAAACCGCTTGCCATTGTCGCGACAGCCGATCAGGGGAGACACCATGCATGCTGCCGAGCGTCCTTTCGCCGGGCTGAAGGTCATCGACTGCGCGAGTTTCATTGCGGCGCCCGCAGCCGCCACGACAATGGCCGATTTCGGGGCAGACGTCATCAAGATCGAAGCGCCCGAAGGCGATCCCTACCGCGAGACTTACCATGCCGCTGGCCTGCCGGTGACCGAACGCAACTACCCCTGGGAACTCGACAACCGCAGCAAGCGCAGCCTGTGCCTCGACCTGAAACAGCCCGAGGGGCTTGATGTGCTGTATCGCCTGGTGCGCGAGGCGGATGTGTTCATCACCAATCTGCCGCTGCCGGTCCGTGACCGGCTGAAGCTCGACTACGACTCGATCAGTGCGCTCAACCCGCGCCTGATCTACGCCTCGTTCACCGCCTATGGCGAGGTCGGCCCCGAGTCGGGCAAGACCGGTTTTGATGCGACCGCCTACTGGGCACGCTCCGGCCTGATGGATCTGGTCAAAGCCGATCACACCGCACCGCCCAGCCGCCCCACCATGGGCATGGGCGACCATCCGAGCGCGATGGCCTTCTATGCAGCCATCGTGACTGCGCTGTTTTCGCGCGAACGCACCGGTCACGGCTCGCAGGTACGCTCATCGCTGCTGGCCAATGGCTTGTGGTCCAACGGCATCATGGTGCAGGGGCAACTCGACGGACTGCAGTTTGCGCCGCGTCCGCCGCGCGAACACGCGGCCAACCCCTTCGCCAATATCTATCGCTGTGCCGATGGCCGCTGGATCAACCTTGCCTTGTCGAGCGAAGCCCGCCAGTTCGGTTTGCTGATGGATGCGCTCGACCTTGCCGACTGGCAGTCCGACCCGATGATGCGCACGCCGCAGGACTGCCGCGATCATCATGTCGACGTCATCGCGCGCTTCGACCGCCAATTCCTGAGTCAAGACCTTTCGCATTGGCGGCATCGCTTTGATCAGGTCGGCATCACCTTCGGGGTGATTGGCGTCATGGCCGATATCGACGCCGACGAACAGATGCTGGCCGCCGGCGCACTGGTGCCCTTTGCCGACGGCAGCGGCCTGACCGTCAACAGCCCTTTCGATCTGGTGGGCGTCGACAAGATCGCGCCTCGCCGCGCACCCAAGCTAGGCGAGCACAGCGAGGGCATTCTGCGCGAGGCAGGCTTCGGGCAGAGCGAGATCAGCCGGCTGCGCGAACTCGGTGTGTTGCGAGGCCAATAGGCCGCGCAGGAACAGGCCCTGCGAGGCCAGTCAGCCGCGCAGGGACTGGCCCTGCGCGTCAGCGTTGAACCGCCCGAGCGTCAGTCCTGCTCTGGCTTGTCGCGTTCCCGATAATCCTTGAAGCTGGCATCGCGCTCGCTCAGCAGGCTGCTGACACTGGCGCCGTCTCGCCGAAACCGCGTCATATAGGCCTTGCTCGCTTCGGTCTGAAAAGCCAATGCCTGCAGCTCTGTGCCAGCCCTGATCGCCGCGCGAAGCCCCATGATTTCCATGGCGCGATGCACGCTGCGCTTGTTGATGGCCGCCAGTTCGCTCGGCAGCAAGCTCACGCGCTGCGCGATCGCCAGCACCTCGGCCTCGAGCCGATCGGCTGCATAAGCGCGATTGGCCCATCCCTTTTGCGCGGCCTCGGTGCCGCTGAGCGAGTCGCCGGTCAACATCGACTCCATCGCCTGGCGCAGACCCATGGTCCAGGGATGAAACTGCATGTCGGGCGGGCTCATCAGGCGTACCGGCGGATAACCGATCTGCGCATCCTCGGCGACATAAACCAGATCACAGGCGGTCGCGAGTTCGGTCCCGCCAGCCAGGCAGTAACCATGAACCTGAGCAATCACCGGCTTGGCCAGATCCCACACTCGAAACCAGCCATCGACCACATGACGCGACCACTGTCCGATGCCGCCTGCGGTGTGATAAGGCTGGTCGATCGTGTTGTTGGCGCTCAGGTCGTAGCCCGAGCAAAACGCTGGTCCGGCACCTCGAATGATCGTGACCTTGACCTCGGGATCACGGTCGTGCGCCTCAAGTGCAGCGAAGATTTCGGTCCTCAGACCGTTGTTCAGCGCATTGCGTTTTTCAGGGCGATTCAGCGTGATGCGGCGCACGCCGGTCAAAGGCTCGTCGACGATGATAAAAATAGGATGGGTCATCCCTGTCTCCTTGATGGCGGGCTCATCGAGGAGCCGGCTCAAGGCGAGTTTACGCGACAGGCCAGCGCTGACCGCTTGCAGACCCGTGCGAGAATCGAAGGATGGCTGAGCCCACATCAAATACCGACAAACCGAACGACGGACGAGTTCGCATCTCCAAGCTGCTGGCTGAGCGGGGCATCTGTTCGCGCCGTGAAGCCGATCTCTACATCGAGCAGGGCCAGGTGCTGCTCGATGGCCAACCGGTCACCGAGCTTGGCAGCCGCGCCCTGCCAAGCCAGACGGTGAGCCTGGCCGAAGGCGCCAAACTTCAGCAGGCGCGACGCATCACTGTCATCCTCAACAAGCCGATCGGCCATGTCTCGCATGCCGACGATGACGGCAATTACCCGCCGGCTGCGCGACTGATCACGCTTGAGCGTCAATGGATCGACCCGAAGCTGGCCGGGCCAGCGCCCCCGAAGTCAGGGCGCCCTGCCCGCCTCGATACCCGCGGACTTGCGCCTGCCGGTCGACTCGACATCGACTCCACAGGCCTGCTGGTCCTCACGCAGGACGGCCGCATCGCGCGGCAACTGATCGGCGAGGAATCACCGATCGAAAAGGAGTATCTGGTGCGGGTCGATGGCCAACTCGATGCCACCCAGATGGCCTTGCTCAACCATGGGCTGTCGCTCGATGGCCGCGCGCTCAAGCCTGCCAGGGTGTCCTGGGCTAATGAAGACCAGCTGCGATTTGTACTGCGCGAAGGCCGCAAACGCCAGATCCGCAGGATGTGCGATCTGGTCGGACTGAAAGTGACCGGACTGCGGCGAGTGCGGATCGGACGCATCCCGCTTGGCAGCCTGCCGGTCGGTCAGTGGCGCCTGCTCGGGCCCTTCGAACGCTTCTGAGCGAGGCGTCCGACCGGGCGCCACGATCGGGCGCCCTGCAACGCCCCGGGGTGACGGTCAGTGTTTATTCGGCCCCATGTAGCCGAACAAGAAACCCGCCACCTTGCGCATCTGGATCTCCTCGGAGCCTTCGGTGATCCGATAGCGGCGATGGTGACGGTAGATGTGCTCGAAGGGCTTGTGGCGTGAATAGCCGATGCCACCGTGCACCTGCATTGCCCGATCGGCCGCCTCACACACCAGCCGATTGGCCCAGTAGTTGCACATCGAGACTTTGTCAGAGAGTTTTTTCTCGACATCGGGATGCGGCATCTGGTCCATCTCCCAGGCGGTCTTGCGGATCAGCAGACGCAACATCTCGCATTGGGTGGCGAGCTCAACCAGCGGGAACTGGATGCCCTGATTGCGGGCCAGCTCTTCGCCGAAGGGCTTGCGTTCGCGCGCATAGCGCACGCTCTCGGCCACACAGAAGGAGGCCGCACCCAGCGAGCTCGCT
>CAIVAS010000211.1 GCA_903903975.1 uncultured Burkholderiales bacterium | reverse complement strand
CGTTGATGAAAGCCGAGCTGTCGAGCAGCGCGGTGTATTCAAGGCCCGGCGGAAATTTCTCGCTCATCTGGGCCATCAGTTGCTTGACCTCGGCAGCCACTTTCAGCGAGTTGGCCCCGGGCAGGGTGTAGATGTTGAGCTGCGCCGCTTTCTTGCCGCTCAGACTGGAAAAGGTTCCGAAGGACTGCTGGCTCAGATCGACCCTGCCGATATCCTTCAGGCGAACGATCGCGGCCGAGGGCGCGGTCTGGATCTGCTTGGTGCTGCTGGAGGCGCTGCTGCTCTTGATGATGATGTCTTCGAACTGGCCGACATCGGAGAGTCGTCCGAGCGTCAGCACCGTGAACTGAAACAGCTGATCGGAGGCCACCGGTGCTGCGCCGAGCTGGCCACCGGCGACCTGCAGATTCTGGTCAGCGATCGCATTCTGGACATCGGTCGCGGTCAGGCCATAGAACTGCAGCTTGAGGGGATCGAGCCAGATGCGCATGCTGTAGGGGCCGGCCCCCAGAATCTGGACCTGCCCGACACCCGGGAGCCGCGCCAGAGGACTCTGCAGATTGATGATGGCGTAGTTGCTCAGGAAGGTCTCGTCATAGCGGCCGTCCTTTGAATAAAGACTGCCGATCATCAGCACATTGGTGCTGACTTTCTGGACGAGGACGCCCTGGGTCTGAACCGCCGAAGGCAGTTGTGCGACCGCACTGTTGACCGCGTTCTGAACCAGTGCCACCGAATTGTTCAGATCGGTGCCGACATTGAAGCTCAGGGTCAGGACATAGCTGCCGTCGCTGCCGCTGCTCGAGCTGAGTGCAAACGACTCTTCGATCCCGTTGACCGCCTGCTCGATCGGAATGCCGACGGTCGTGGCGACCACCTCGGCACTCGCGCCGGGATAGGAGGTCGTGATCTGGATCGTCGGCGGGACAATCTGGGGATACTGCGACACCGGCAGCGTGAGCAGGCAGACCACGCCGAGCACGACCGTGATGATCGCGACGACATTGGAGAGGATCGGCCGCTCGACGAAAAATGCCGAAATACTCACTTCGCCGGGCCTTCGCTGGCGGGCTTCGCCGCGGCGGCTGCCGTGGCGGCGGGCTTGGGCGAGACCTTCTGGCCTGGCACCGCGCGAAGCAGACCTTCGACGATCACCGAATCATCCGCGCCGAGCCCTTCCCGAATCACGAGCTTGTCGCCCATCTGCAGCCCGGCCTTGACGCCTCGGCGCTCGACCACATTGTTTGCACCGACCACCAGCAGATATTCACCCTGCTGATCGAATCGAACCGCTTCTCCCGGCACCAGCAAGGCATCGGTCTTCTCGAGCGCGGTAACCCTGACTCGCGTGAAAAGACCCGGCAGGGTTTTTTGCTGAGGGTTCGGCCAGACCGCACGCATCTGCAGCGTGCCGGTCGTGGATGACACATCGAGCGCGGCAAAGTCGAGATAGCCCTTGTGCGGAAAGCCCTCCTCGTTCACCAGCCCGAAGCTCGCCGGAACCCTGCCCTGCGTCAGCATCTGCGCGCTGGCATTGCGCTGCCGCCCGGAGAGGACCAGCAGCTCGCGCTGGTCGATGGTGAAGTAGACATAGAGCGGATCGACCTGGTCGATCTGGGCAAGCGTCGTCGGCTGCCCCGCACCACCCACGAGGTTGCCGACATCGATCAGGTGTCGACCAATCCGGCCATCCATCGGCGATCGAACCACGGTGTAACTCAGGTTCAACTCGGCCAGATCGACTTGCGCCTTGGCCGAAGCCATGCCGGCGGCGGCCTCGTCTTTCTTCGCTTGCCATTGATCGACCTGCGTCTGCGTGGCCGCATCCTGCGCGACCAGGCGCTGGTAGCGCGGCAATTCGATTGAGGCATGCTTGTACGACGCGATCTGGCCGTCGAGCTGTGCCTTGGCCTGCTTGAGCTGGGCGATGTACTGGTCCTGCTGCAGCGTAAAGAGCAGGTCGCCCTTTTTGACCGGCTGGCCGTCGATGAAATGGATCTTCTGGAGATAGCCTTCGACACG
>CAIVAS010000210.1 GCA_903903975.1 uncultured Burkholderiales bacterium | reverse complement strand
CGCTCCCACTCGGAGACATGGCGCGAATACTCGACCCACTCCATGCGCTTCAAGCGAATGAACTCGGTGGCCAAGCCTTCGCCCAGGCCATCGCGGATGACCGGATCGGCTTCGAGCGCGTCGATCGCTTCGCCAAGGTTTTGCGGCAGCAGACCGACACCATGCTCGGCGAGCTTGGCGGGCGACCATTCATAGAGGTTTTCATTGATCGGCGCGCCCGGATCGATCTTGTTGCGGATGCCGTCCATGCCGGCGGCGATGATCGCCGCAGTGGTCAGATAGGGGTTGCATGAGCCATCGGGCAGACGCAGCTCGAGACGCCCATAAGGGATGCGGACCGTGGCCGTGCGGTTGTTGTCGCCATAGGCGATATAGGCCGGTGCCCAGGTGGCACCCGACAGGGCGCGACCCACCACCAGCCGCTTGTAGGAATTGACCGTGGGGGCGCCGACCGCGCACAGCGCGCGGGCGTGTTTCATCAGACCGCCGAGGAAGTGATAGCCGGTGGTCGACAGCCCCAGGCCGTTCTTGTCGGAGTCGTCGTGAAAGAGGTTCTTGCTGGTCGCGCTGCCGAGCGACAGATGAAAGTGCGTGCCGGTGCCGGTGCGATTGGAAAACGGCTTGGGCATGAAGCTCGCGATCATGCCCATCTGGCGCGCAATTTCGCTTGCGGCCATCTTGAAGTAGACGATGCGGTCGGCGGTGGTCAGGCAATCGGAATAGGTGAAGTTGATCTCGAACTGACCGTTCGCGTCTTCATGGTCGATCTGATAGACGTCGAGCCCGGCGGGCCTGACCGCATCGACCAGCCGCTCGAGATAGGCCGACGACCGGGCCAGGCCCTTGTAGTCGTAGCAGGGCTTCTCCAGCGTATCGGTGCTGTCAGCCGGCACCAGCGATCCGTCGGCCGCACGCGCCAGCAGCATGAACTCCGGCTCCATCCCCGAAAACAGGGTCAGACCCTCCTTTTCGAGCACGTCCAGCTGGCGCTTGAGCGCCACCCGTGAGCAGTAGGGATAGGGCAGGCCCTTGACATGGCCGTTGCAGATCACGCGGGCATAGCCCGGCATCCAGGGCATGACTGCCAGCGTGGACGGATCGCCCACCGCCATGTAGTCGGCGCCTTCCGGGCCGAGCCCCAGACCCCAGATCGCAAAGCCGGCAAAGCCCGCGCCTTCCTCAAGCACCATGCGGATGTGCTCGGTGGGCACCGCCTTGGCCTTGGCCGAACCATGGATGTCGATGAACTGCGCCAGGACGTACTTGATGCCGTTGCGCTCGAGCCAGGCACGGGCATCGGCAACAGAAGCGAGGGGCGGTGTGAGGGGCGGTGTGAGGGGCGGCAAGGGGAACTCCAAGGGACACGGCAAGTTTCACTACACGATAGTTTTTTTCTTTTCAATCGTCAAGGCAGAGGTATCATCTGGGGCTTGACTCATTAACCACCTCATGAAAAAAGCCTCCGTCGAGAGCCTCGACCGTCACCTTGGCCAGCGGATTCGTGACATCCGTCAGCGCAACAAGCTGACGATTGCCGACGTCGCCCAGATCGCCGAGCTCTCGCCCGGCATGATCTCCAAGATCGAGAACGGCCAGGCCACCGCCAGCCTCGACTCGCTGGTGAGCATTGCCAATGCGCTCGGCGTCTCGATCGGCTCGCTCTTCAAGAACTTCGGTGCGCCGGCCGGTGAAGCCCGGCTGGTCAAGTCGGGCGAAGGCATGGAGGTGGTCAGGCGCGGCACCTCGCGCGGCCATACCTACCATCTGTTGTCCTTTGACCAGGGGCCGCGCAAGCGCTTCGACCCTTTTCTGATCTCGATGGACGACGCCTCGGAGGTCTTTCCCACCTTCGAGCACGACGGCACCGAGTTCATCCACATGCTCACCGGTCGCCTCGAATACCGGCACGGCGACGCCACCTACCTGCTCGAGCCGGGCGACTCGCTCACCTTCAACGGGCAGGTGCCCCACGGCCCCGAGCGGATCATCGAAGTACCGATCCGCTTTCTGACGGTCATCGTCTACGACTCACCGGTTCGCGAATAAGGACATCGCCATGACCTCTCCCGCCTACGACATCATCGTGATCGGCGCCGGCGCCATCGGCTGCTCGGCGGCCTGGCATGCCCGCAGCCTCGGCGCGAAAAAGGTGCTGCTGATCGACCGCGGCGGCATCGCTGAAGGCACCTCCAGCCAGTCGAGCAGCATCCTTCGCACGCACTATTCGGTGCGCGAAAACGTCGAGCTGGCCCGTCGCTCCTGGTCGGTCTTCACGAACTTCGGCGAATACCTCGACGATCCGCAGGCCGAGTGCGGCCTGAACCGCTGCGGTTATCTGGTGGTGGCCGCCGACGATGAGCGCGGCGAGGCGGTACGGGCATCGCTCGCCCAGCAGCGGACCATGGGCATCGAGGCCAACGAGATCGACGCGAAGCAGGCCCGCGAGATCCTGCCGCTGCTCAACACCGATGATCTGGCGATCTTTGGCCACGAACCCGAGGCCGGTTATGCCGATGCCTACCTCACGGCCACCGCCTTCGCACGCGCAGCACGCCGGCTCGGCGTCGAGGTCCGTCAGGGCGAGGCGGTGGAGTCGCTGCTCACCGAAGGCTTACGGGTGACGGGCATCAGGACGAAAGCCGGCACTTACACCGCAGGCATGGTGATCTGCGTGGCCAATGTCTGGACCAACCGGCTGATCGAGTCGAGCCTCGGCGTGTCGATCCCGCTGGTGGCCGAACGCCACGAGGTGGTCGCCTTCGAAGCGCCCCAGCCCTATCTGCCGAGTTACCCGGTCCTCAAGGACATGGCCAGCGAGTCAATGGTCTATGCCCGCTGCTATGGCCGCAGCCAGCTGCTCGCCAGCCCCGGCCTGGTCGGCCATGCCACCGACCCGGACGAAAGGCAGGCCGATGTGCCGCTCGACATCATCGCGACCCTCGGCGAGCAGGTGGCTGCGCGTCTGAGTTCCTTCGATCAGGCCGGCGTCGCCTCGACCTGGACCGGGCTATACGACGTCACGCCCGACTGGAATCCGGTGCTCGGCCCCCTGCCGGGCTGGCAGGGCCTGCAGGTCGGCTTCGGCTTTTCGGGCCACGGCTTCAAGCTCTCACCGGCCATCGGGCGGCTGCTCGCGCAGTCGGCGCTCAGCTTGCCCACCGAGGTGCCGCTTGCGCCCTATCGCTATGAGCGCTTCGACGAGGGCGCACTGCTGATCGGGCGCTATGGCAAGGGCGCGGTGTCCTGAGCCAGCAGGCACGGACACCACCACGCCGAACATCCGCCTCGGGCCACCGGGGCCCGCCGCACGGATCAGCCGATCGCGCTTGCCGACTTGATCTGCGTGCGCAGCAGATGCTTCTGGATCTTGCCGGTCGAGGTCTTGGGCAAGGTCATGAAGCGGATCTCGCGCGGACACTTGAAGCGGGCCAGATGCTGGCGGCAGTGGTCGATCAGGGCATCGGCAAGGGCTTGGGTCGCCTGATCGTCGGTCGGTGCAAAGTCGGGCCGCAGCTCGACCAGCGCGAGCGGCGTCTCACCCCACTTCTCGTCGGGTCGGGCGATCACCGCCACCGCCATGACCGCCGGATGCCGGTAGAGCGCATCCTCGACCTCGATCGATGAGATGTTCTCGCCGCCCGAGATGATGATGTCCTTGGCGCGATCCTTGAGCTTCACATAGCCGTCGGCATGCAGCACGCCGAGGTCGCCGGTATGAAACCAGCCGCCGGCAAACGCATCGCGGGTGGCGGCTTCGTTCTTCAGATAGCCCTTCATCACGATGTTGCCGCGAAAGACCACCTCACCCATGGTGGTGGCATCGCGCGGCACCTCCAGCCCTGTCTGCGGATCAATGACGGTGCAGGCCTGCTGCACCTGATAGCGCATGCCCTGGCGGGCATTGAGGTCGGCCTGTTCGCCGATCGAGAGCGACTGCCATTCATCGTGCTTGGCACAGGCCGCCGCCGGCCCGTAGACCTCGGTCAGCCCGTACACATGGGTCACATCGAACCCCATCTTCGCCATGCCTTCGATCATCGCCGCCGGCGGCGAAGCACCCGCCACCATCGCCTTGACCTGCCAGTCGATACCCGCGCGCAGGGCCGCCGGTGCGGCGATGAGGGTGGCATGCACGATCGGTGCGCCGCAGTAATGCGTTACGCGGTGCTCACGCATCAGCCCGAAGATCAGCGCCGGGTCGACGCGACGCAGACAGACATTGGTGCCGGCCATTGCCGCGAGCGTCCACGGAAAACACCAGCCATTGCAGTGAAACATCGGCAGGGTCCAGAGATAGACCGGATGGCGCGGCAGGTTCCAGGCCAGCACATTGCCGACCGCGTTCAGATAGGCGCCGCGATGGTGAACCACCACGCCCTTGGGATTGCCGGTCGTGCCCGAGGTGTAATTCAGGCCGATCGCATCCCATTCATCTTCCGGCAGCTTCCAGACATGGGCCGGGTCACCGCGCGCGATCAGGTCCTCGTAGGCCATCGCACCGAAGCACTCGCCAGGGCCACTGTATTGCGGATCATCGACATCGATCAGCACCGGCAGGGACTTGCCCGCCGCCTGCATCAGCCCGATGGCGGCCCGCACCACCTCGGCAAACTCGCGATCGACGATCAGCAGCTTGCTGTCGGAATGCTCGAGCACGAAGGCGACGGTGGCGGCATCGAGCCGGGTATTGATGCAGTGGAGCACCGCACCCGACATCGGCACACCGTAATGCGCTTCGATCATCGGCGGGGTATTGGGCAGCATGACCGCCACCGTGTCGCCCTCGCCGATCTCCATGGCGGCCAGGCTTGAGGCCAGCCGCACCGAGCGCTCGCGCAGCTGAGCCCAGGTCCGGCGCAGCGGCCCATGCACCACCGCGCAGCGATCGGGATAAACATCGGCTGCCCAGCCAATGAGCGACAAGGGCGTCAGCGGCACATGGTTGGCGGCATTGCGATCGAGTCCCTGACGATAGGGATTGGGATGGGTGGGCATGAGTGTCTCCTGCTGATCGGCGGATTATCCGCCGACCTTGCGGCCGACACCATGCTCGTGCTTAAACGATGAGCGGCTGCTGCTTCGGGTCGTAGAGGCAGACTCTGTCGCGACCGCTGCGCTTGGCCTGATACAAGGCAGAATCAGCCCAAAGCAGCAGCTGGTGAAGGCCAGTGCTGTCCGACGCCACGTCGGAGACGCCCACCGACACGGTCGCCTCGAGCCCGGGAAATTCGGGCAGAAAGTGCTCGCGGCAATGCTTGGCGAACTGCAGACGCAGCCGGTTGGCGATCGTCTCGGCCTCGGCTGGTGTGCATCCCGGCAGCAGCACCGCAAACTCCTCGCCGCCATAACGGGCAACCAGCTCGTGCGAACGCAATCCACCGCGCAGGCAAGCTGCAATCGCCTGGATAACGCGGTCTCCGACTGCATGGCCGAAGCGGTCGTTGATCGACTTGAAGTGATCGATGTCGAACAGCAAGGCCACGATCGGGACACCGTCGCGGGTAGATCTCGACAGCAGCAGATCGCCGAGATCGGAGAAGGCCCGCCGGTTGAGGCAGTCGGTCAGCGGATCGCGGGTGGCCAGGCGTTCAAGCTCCAGGTTCTTGGCCTCGATCAGGACTCTCGATGACTGCAATTCGGACAGGGTCCGGCGCAGGCTTTCATTGGCTTGGCTGACCGCGGTCACGTCGGCGAACGACACCAGGCAGCCACGCACTTTTTCCTGGGCATCATGGATCGGCGAACACGCTATCTGCAATTCGCGCACGCCATCGGCCATATCGAGCTGCATCGCCTCGCCGCTCAGCACACTTGCCTGCGCCATGGCGCGCACCCAGGGCATTGGCTGACCTGGCGGTGTCGATGCCTCGGTCTGCGTCGATCGCAGTCCGATCGATCCGAGCTGGGTACCCTCGACAAGCTCCGTCCCGTGGACAAAGGTTTGAAAGACCTTGTTGGTCAGCACGATCCTGCCGGACAGGTCGACGATGGCGATACCCTCCACCAGGGTATCGAAGGCCGCCCTCACCCGCTCCGGGATGACCGAGGCCGGATCAAGGTGCTGCAGCACGCGACGCATGAAGATCCGGAAACCGAGCAGACCGGCGATGAACACGAAGACCGCAAGTGGCAGGACCGGCTGCTCAAGCAGGGTCGCCAGCGGTGAACTCGTCTGTTCCTTGTAGGCAAGCTCGAAATCCCCCCAATGGGTCTTGCCGGCAAAAAGCGGGACGCGCAGCTGATTAGGCGTCAACTTCGCGGTCGAGGTGACCGGCGGCCACCAGCGGACCGGGTCGCCCGCCTGAACCACCACCTGCCCGTCATCGCGACGAAAGGCCATCGAGCCCAGCTGCGGATCGCGGGCGACCAGACTCTGCATGACGCTCGAGAGGGTGTCGATGTCGCCTTTGCGGATCAATGCCGCACCCTGCACCGCAACCGATTCGCCGAACAGTCGTCGCACCCTGGCGCGCTCGTCTTCGCCATTCGCGAAAAGACCGAACAGTGCGTTGGCCAACAATACCAGCACGCAGGTCATCAGGGCCAGACCGATGCTGATCTGGGTGGTCGGGTTGGCACGCTGCAGAAACTTCATGCGGACTCCACGATGGCAGCGGGCTCACGCGAGCCGCCGACCGGCAGCAGGCGTTTGAGCCGCGCACCGGCATTCGCCATCGGATGCGCGGCGCGATGCCCGAGCAACAGCATCGGCGCAATAAAAGCGGCCAGATGCTGCAGTTCATCGATCAGCGGCTCGCCGATCGGATCGCGATCTCGTTCGCAGGTCAGCAGCGCAATGCACTGCCCGCCGGTGGCGAGCAACACGGTGCACAGCGCCTGGGCGCCGGTCTGGCGGGCCATCTGCGTATGGGCGAGCACGATCAGCGGTCGCGATCCCGGGGCGGCCGGCCAGAGCACGGTCGCTTCCTGGTCGAGGGCCTCGTGCATCGCTGCGGCACACGGGGCCATGGCCTCGGTGGCAAGGCGGGTAACGACTGTCTGCGAGATCGCCTGAACGACGACCCTTTTGTTTTCGACCCAACCGAGGCTGACCCGGTCGAACTGGTAGTGGCGGGCGACGGCGGCCACCAGGGCCTGTTGCCCGGCGACGAAATCGGTGGCCTGCAGCAATGCGGCCTGCACGTTGAGGACCCGCGTCGAGGCGATGCGCTCGTCGACCACGCCGGCGACCGGGGCGACCGGGGCAATCGGGGCAGTTGGCGCAGCCGCAGCCTCCCGCACCTGGAACTGCACCGGGGCCGGGACCTGGTCCTGGGCCGACACCAACGACGAGACGATGTCCACCCGGGAGCCGACCGGGGTCTGCTCCGTGGGCGGCGCATCGGCGCGGGTTGGCGCCTGGCGTTCCAGAACGGTCATTCGAGCTTTCCTGACTTGGCAAGACCCGAGGGCGGTCCTTGCGGATTGGGGATAGTCAAACGATTCCGTCCAGCTGGGCAGCACGGCCGAACCGGCGGCGCCCGCCATCTGATCGAAGGACGGCAAGCGGTCGGGCGAGTTGTGCCTGAGCGACGCGCGAGCCGGCCAGACCGGGTTAACCTCGACTTGCTCCAATCACACACAACGAGACAACCATGCTTTTCTACGATTCCGTCGGCCCCAACCCCCGCGTCGTTCGCGTCTTTGCCGCCGAGCGCGGTATCGAGCTGCCCGCCACCAAGGTCGATCTGCGTGGCGGTGAAAACCGCCAGTCACCCTATCTGGCCAAAAACCCCTCGGGTCAGCTGCCGGCGCTCGAACTCGACAACGGCCTGGTGCTGGCCGAGATCACCGCGATCTGCGAATACCTCGACGAGATCGGCCCGGCAGGCAAGAGCCTGATCGGCAGCACGCCGATCGAGCGTGCCGAGACCCGCATGTGGGTGCGCCGCATCGACCTGAATATCCTCGAGCCCCTGGCCAATGGCTTTCGCTTCGCAGAGGGTCTGAAGCTCTTTGCGCCACGCATCCGCACGATCCCGGCCGCAGCCCCCGAACTGAAGCTGCTGGCGCAGGAAAAGCTCGCCTGGCTCAACGGCCTGCTCGCGGGTCGCACTTATGTCTGCGGCGATCGGCTGACGCTGGCCGACATCCTGCTGTTCGTGTTCGTGGAGTTCGGCGCCAGCGTCGGGCAACCCCTGGACCCGGCCAACGCCAACATCGCTGCGCTAATCGAGCGCATGAAGGCCCGACCGAGCGCCGCAGCCTGAACGACCCGACGCGATCCGCGACGAAGCGAGGCTGACCGGCCGACGCCGGTCATTCCTCGCTGAGACCTGATCTCAGGCCGGTCGCTTCATCAGCCTCATACCGGCCCGCAGCCGCGCGCCGGTGGCAATGCCCTCGCACAGCTCGAATCCGCGAGGCGCCAGCACGATGATGGTCGAGCCATGCTCGAACCAGCCGAGCTCGTCGCCGCGCTCGAAGCTCGCATCGCAGGGCATCTCGTTGGGGCCGCGATAGCGCAGATGCATCAGCACGTCGAGTGCATGCAGACGCACGCTGGCCACCAGAATGGCGGCAACCGCCACCAGTGCCACCTGATGGCCGCCCTCGAGTTCGGTCTGCAGCACCGCCCGCTCGTTGCGGCAGAACAGCCGCTCGACGCGCTTGAGCGCAATCGGATTGACGTTCCAGGCATCGCCGCTGATGTAGGTCACATGGCGCAGGCGCCCGCGATCGGGCGCATGAAAACGGTGATACATCGCCGAGGTCAGACGCAAGGTCACATACATCCCGTCGCGGTAGCGCTCGGCCAGCGCCTCGCTGCCCAGAAGCTCGACCATCGAATAGGGCGAGCCCTTGGCCTGCAGCGCGCCCAGCCCTTCAAGGCTGCCGCAGGCACCCACGATCGCATCGCAGGGGCTGTCAATGACCGCCGGGTCGGCATCAAAGACCCGGGCGCCCGGCACCAGTTCGCGGGTGAAGCAGTCATGAAGACTGGCAAAGCGCTTCTGGCGGGCATCCGACAGATCGAGGTCGGTGAAAAGCCGCCAGGTGCCGATCGACAGCCTTGCCAGCAGCGGACTGCGGATCTTGCTGAACCAGCCCATGAATCGGGTGAGCGCAATGCGCGGCACCCGGTTGGTCAGCAAAAAATTCAGGTCCTCCTGCAGCAGCAGGCGATCGCGCCAGGCCGCGAGTGTTGCCGACAGCCCGCCACGGGCTGGCGCGGCGGCTGATTCGGCTGACGCAGCGGCTGAAGATGCACCCGGCGCAACAGCCGCCGGCGCGACCGTGGTCGCATCGGCATCAGGAAACGAACTCGAATTTGCACTTTTCATCAGGGTGTCAATCGAAAGGGTTACAGATCAAAGACCAATCACTGCAGAGGTCTTCGAGATTCATGGACGAAACCATCACGCTCTACGCACTGGCTGCCGCTGCAGCCGTGGCCGCGCTGCCCAAGCTGCGCCGCCGGCTGCAACTGTCGCGCGCCAAGCACCCGTCGCTCGCCGGTCACTCGCGCATGGCCAAGCGGGTTGCCGGTCTGCTGCCGGGCTACAGCTACGGCGCCGACGAATTCTTCACCTCTGACGGCGCCCCCGCTGAGGTCGCCGAGAAGCGCCGTGCCGGCTTCGCGCTGATGTCGACCACCTTCAAGAGCCGCTTTGAAAAGTCGATCGCGATGACCAAGCGCGCGCGCGAAGGCATCTCCGACCTGCAGTTCACCGGCGCCTACCGGGTGCCCTTCCAGTACAGCGCGCTCGTGCGCGAGAACCTGCCGGTGGGCGCCTTCGTCGAGTCGAGTCGGGGCGTTACGCTCACCGATCTCGACGGCAATGTCTTTTACGACCTGACCGGCTCGTATGGCGTCAATGTCTTTGGCAATGACTTCTACAAGGCCACGATGGCCGAAGGCGCTGCCCGCGTGCAGGACCTCGGCGCGGTGCTCGGCGGCTATCATCCTGTGGTCGCCGGCAATGTCGAGCGGCTGCGCCGCATCTCGGGCCTGGACGAAGTCTCGTTTCACATGTCGGGCACCGAAGCGGTCATGCAGGCGGTGCGCCTGGCCCGCTATCACACCCGCCGAACCCATCTGGTGCGCTTTACCGGCGCCTATCACGGCTGGTGGGAAGACGTGCAGCCCGGCCCCGGCAACCCGGTCAAGCCGCGCGACGTCTATACGCTGCGCGACATGGACGACCGCGCACTCGGCGTGCTGCGCACGCGCCGCGATATCGCCTGCGTGCTGATCAATCCGCTGCAAGCGCTGCACCCCAACAGCCCGGCGCCCGGCGATTCGTCGCTGGTCGACAGTTCGCGTCGCGCGGGCTTTGATCGCGAGGCTTATACCGTCTGGCTGAAAAAACTGCGCGATGTCTGCACCGAGCGCGGCATCGTGCTGATCTTCGACGAGGTCTTCGTGGGCTTTCGCCTCGCCCCCGGCGGCGCCCAGGAATACTTCGGCGTGAAGGCAGATATGGTTACCTACGGCAAGACGCTGGGCGGCGGTCTGCCGGTAGGCGTGGTCTGCGGACGGGCCAGCCTGATGCGCCGCTGGCGCGACGAGCGCCCGGCCGACATCTGCTTTGCTCGCGGCACCTTCAACGCGCATCCGCATGTGATGGGCGCGATGTCGGCCTTCCTCGACCGGCTCGAGGACGACGACGTCAAGGCGATCTACGACGGCCTGGACGAGCGCTGGAATGCCCGCGCCGATCGCTTCAATCAGGCACTGACTGACGCCAGCCTGCCGATCCGCGTCGCCAACCTGTCGTCGATCTGGACGGTCTTCTATACCGAACCCAGCCGCTACAACTGGATGCTGCAGTATTACCTGCGACAGGCCGGTCTGGCGCTGTCGTGGGTGGGCACCGGCAGGATGGTTTTCAGCCTGAATTACAGCGACGCCGACTTCGAGGCGATTCTGGCCCGCTTCATCGAAGCAGGCCAGCAGATGCGTCGCGACGGCTGGTGGTGGAGCAATCCCGATCAGACCAACCGGACGATCCGGCGCGGGATTTTGCGCGAGGTGCTGTCGACCCGCTTTCGGGGCACGCACCGCGCCTGACCGTTGTCAGCCGTGCTTGCGCAGCGAGTCCATCGGATCGATGAGCTCGCCGCGAAGCAGGCGCAGCGGCGCGCCGCAATAGAGCTTTACGTCGTGAAAGGGGTCGGTGATGATCTTGGTGGCCCACACCAGACCGGTCGCGAGACTCTGTTGTTTCCAGAGTTGCAGCACGCGAACCACCAGACCGCCCACACCGAGCGCCAGCCAGAGCAGACCGACGTCGCGCACGAAACCGTAGGCATCAGTGCTCGGCTCGATCAGACCGAAAAAGCCCCGGTCGAACCACAGGACCAGTGGCGAGATCGCCCAGATCGCCATCAGCACCACTTTGCGGCGCAGGTTGTAACCGACCTTGATCTCTTCCTTGTGTTCGTGGGTGACGCGATTGACGTCGTCATAGCCCTTGGGCTCGAAGAAGAAATGCCCCGCCTGACGGCTGGTCATAGATACCAGCCAGGCCGTCAGACCCGCCATCGCCGGATCGACAAACAGCAAGCAATACGAAGCAATGAAGCTCAGGGCACTCACCAGATGTAGCGACTGGTTGATCGTGCTGTGGTGATAGAAGCGGTGGTCGTCAAAGCGCTGGATGCGCAGTTGCTCAAGGAAATCCTTCATCGTCTCTCCGAATGAGGTTTGGCTAAACAGAGTTTTTACGCGGCAGTCCCCGGAGGAGTGCCGACGGTGTGACCGGAGCATGACGCCGATGTGTGAACGCGGCATGAC
Source organism: uncultured Burkholderiales bacterium (assembly GCA_903903975.1). Taxonomy (GTDB): domain Bacteria; phylum Pseudomonadota; class Gammaproteobacteria; order Burkholderiales; family Burkholderiaceae_E; genus UBA4615. The sequence goes on along the minus strand of CAIVAS010000210.1, from coordinate 12,213 downwards.
CGTTCGATGACCGTTCGTTTGCGATGCGACGAATGGCGAGCAGGTGCCATCAAACGGCAAACACTCATCAAACCGTCATTGATTGGTCATTGAATTGTTTTGTTATCCCCTGATGATAGCAGGATGCTTGCCGATGAAAGTGCTGCGTCGATCCAGATCGACGACTTGCCGCCCTCGCGCCGCTCCTTGCGGGTCGCGGTCGTCACCGAAACCTATCCGCCCGAAGTCAATGGCGTGGCACTCACCGCCGCGCAGGTGGTGCAGGGCCTGCAGCGGCGCGATCACCACATCCGTCTGATCCGGCCACGACAGAGCGCCGATGCCGATGGCAGCGAATCGCCCCGTCTGGACGAAGTGCTGCTGCGGGGTCTGCCGATCCCGCGTTATCCGCATCTGCGCATGGGCCTGCCGGCCAAACGTGCCCTGGTTGATCTATGGTCGAAACAGCGGCCGGACCTGGTGCACATCGTGACCGAGGGTCCGCTCGGCTGGTCCGCGCTGCAGGCCGCCACTCGTCTGAAGCTGCCGGTCTGCTCCGACTTTCGCACCAACTTTCATGCCTACAGCCGCCACTACGGCATGGGCTGGCTTCACAAGCCGATCGTCTCCTACCTGCGCAAGTTCCATAACCGCTCGCAGTTCACGATGGTGCCGACCGAAGCACTCGCCGCCGATCTGCAGAAATACGGCTTTCGGCGTCTGCGCGTCGTCGCCCGCGGCGTCGACACCGTGCGATTCGACCCGGCTCACCGCAGCCAGTCACTGCGTCAATCGTGGGGCTGCGGCGAACGCACGCGGGTGGTTCTGAGCGTGGGCCGACTGGCCCCCGAGAAAAATCTCGATCTGCTTTTTCAGGCCTACGACGCGATGCGTCGCATCGAACCCGATCTGAAGCTGGTCATGGTGGGCGATGGCCCGCTGATGCGCGATTTCAGGGCCAGCCGCCCGGATGCCATCTTCGCCGGCGCCCAGCGTGGCGCAGCACTGGCCGAGCACTACGCCTCGGCCGATCTGTTTCTGTTTCCGAGCCTGACCGAAACCTTCGGCAACGTCACACCCGAGGCGATGGCCAGCGGGCTGGCGGTGCTGGCCTATGACTACGCTGCTGCCGGCCAGCTGATCCGCCACCAGGAAAGCGGGCTGCTTGCGCCACTCGGTCAGCCGGCGCGCTTTTGTGATCTGGCGGTGCAGCTGGTCGCCGAACCGCAACGGGCGCGCGACATGGGCACGCACGCCCGAACCATCGCCGAATCGATGAGCTGGGACCGCATCGTCGAGCAGGTCGAGGCGACCTACCTGCAGTCGATGCAGACTTATCCCTTTTCGCCCGGCTCGTAAGGTTCACGCAGCTTCACCGGGTCGATCACCCGCTTTCGCAGGCGGATGTTCAGCACCTCGACCATCACCGAAAAGGCCATCGCGAAGTAGATATAGCCTTTGGGCACATGGGTCTCGACGCCGTCGGCGATCAGCACCACACCGACCACCATCAGAAACGACAGCGCCAGCATCTTCAGCGTCGGATGATCAGTGACCACCCGGCCGATCGCCGGCGCAAAGAGCAGCATCAGCCCGACCGAGACGACCACCGCGGCAATCATGACCTCGACCCGGTCGACCATGCCGACCGCAGTGATGATCGAATCAAGCGAAAACACCATGTCGATGATGATGATCTGCACGATCACCGCGCCAAACGTCGCGCCGACCGCTTTTGATTCGCTGCCCTCTTCACCCTCAAGCAGCTGGTGGATTTCGTGGGTGCTCTTCCAGACCAGGAACAGCCCGCCGGCGATCAGGATCAGGTCGCGCCCCGACACCTCATGCTCGATCACCGTGAAGATCGGCGCGGTCAGTCCGACCATCCAGGACAGCGCGAGCAACAGGCCGATGCGCATGAACATCGCCAGAAACAGGCCGATTCGGCGTGCGAACTCGCGCCGTTCAGGCGGAAGCTTGTCGACCAGGATCGAGATGAAAATGATGTTGTCGATGCCCAGGACGAGCTCGAGCGCGGTCAGGGTCAGAAAGGCAATCCAGGCCGCAGGGTCGGCCAGCAGTTCCATCATGGTCAGTCTCCGTGAAGGCCGCCAGCCTAGGGAATTCGCCCGAGCGAGGCAATCGAAGGGTTTTTCGAGGCGTCGATGACGCGATTTGGCTGCAATGAACGGATGCGAAGCGGTGCCGGGGCACCGTACACTTGTCATCAAACAGACAAGCGGGAGTCTCCCTCATGACCGAAAACGCCCTGGCACGCCTGCAACTGCCCCGTCGAGCCCTGGCTTTGGTGCTGGCCGGCGGTCGGGGCAGCAGGCTTCAGCAGCTCACCGATGTCCGCGCCAAACCGGCGGTCTATTTCGGCGGCAAGTTCAGGATCGTCGACTTTGCGATGTCGAATTGCCTGAACTCCGGCATCCGGCGAATGGGTGTGCTCACGCAATACAAGTCGCATAGCCTGCTGCGGCACATCCAGCGCGGCTGGGGCTTTTTGAAGTCCGAGATGAACGAATTCGTTGATCTGCTGCCGGCGCAGCAGCGCCTCGAAGAAGCCTCGTGGTATCGGGGCACCGCCGATGCGGTTTACCAGAACCTCGACATCTTTCGCAGCCATCGGCCCGACTTCGTGCTGGTGCTGGCCGGCGACCATATCTACAAGATGGACTACTCGCGCATGCTGGTCGACCATGTCGAGAGCGGCGCGCCCTGCACGGTGGGTTGCATCGAAGTGCCGATCGCCGAGGCGCGTGCCTTCGGCGTCATGAAGGTCGATACCAACAACCGCATCCTCGAATTCACCGAAAAGCCCGCGAATCCCGATGCGTTGCCCGGGCGGCCCGACGTCGCGCTCGCCAGCATGGGCATCTATCTTTTCGATGCCGAATTCCTCTACGACGAGCTGCCGCGCCACATGAGCGGTGAAGCCACTCAACACGATTTCGGACGTGACGTGATTCCGGCGCTGGTCAAGGCCGGTCGGGCTATGGCTCATCCCTTCGGGCGCAGCTGCGTCGGCACCGAGCCGGGCAAGACGCCCTACTGGCGCGACGTCGGCACGCTCGACGCCTACTGGTCGGCCAATATCGACCTGACCGCCACCGACCCCGAACTCAACCTCTACGACCGCGACTGGCCGATCTGGACCTACCAGGAGCAGCTGCCGCCGGCCAAGTTCGTGCACAACCAGGGCGAGCGACGCGGCATGGCGGTCGAGTCGATGGTCTCGGGTGGCTGCATCGTCTCGGGCTCGCTCGAGCGCTCGCTGCTCTTTTCGGGCTGCCGGGTGCATTCCTATGCCAAGGTGGCCTGGTCGGTGCTGCTGCCCGAGGTCAGGGTCGGGCGAGGTGCGCGGCTGACCCGCACGATCGTCGATCGGGGCTGTTCGATTCCGCCAGGCCTGGTGGTCGGTGAAGATCCGGTCGCCGATGCCGCACGGTTCAACCGGACCGATCAGGGCATCACGCTGATCACGGCCGACATGCTGGCCAGGCTTTGATGAGCAAGCCCGCCGCGATCCGGGTACTGCATACCGCTGCCGAGTGCTTTCCACTGGTCAAGACCGGCGGGCTGGCCGATGTCGTGGCGGCGTTGCCCAAAGCGCAACGCGCGGCAAAGCTCGACGCGCGGCTGCTGCTGCCCGGGCTGCCGGCGCTGCGCGAGGCCCTGAAATCGCCGGTCGAGATCGCTCAGTGCGGCCCGGCCTTCGGTGCGGCCCGCGTGACACTGCTGCGCGGCCTGCTGCCCGACAGCACGGTGCCGACCTATCTCATCGATGCGCCCTGGCTCTATGCCAGGCCCGGCAACCCCTATCTCGGACCCGACGGCCGCGAATGGCCCGACAACCCGCAGCGATTCGCGTTGCTCGGTTGGGTGGCCGCACAGCTGGCAATGGGCGAGCTCGATCCGGCCTGGCGCCCCGACATCGTCCATGCGCACGACTGGCATGCCGCGCTGGCGCCGGTCTACATGGCCGCGCATGCCACCGCTGCCACCGGCGTGTCGCAGGCGCGCAGCGTCCTGACGATTCACAACCTCGCCTACCAGGGCCGATTTCCGGCCGACCGGTTCAGCGACCTGCAGTTGCCGGGATGGATGTCGAGCCCGGCGGGCATCGAATTCCATTCAGAGTTGTGCTTTCTGAAGGGCGGAATCCAGTTTGCCGACCGGATCACCACGGTCAGCCCGACCTACGCCCGCGAGATCCTGACGCCTGCCGAAGGCCATCAGCTCGACGGCCTGCTGCGCCATCGGTCCGATCGACTCTCGGGCATCGTCAATGGCATCGACACGGTCGTCTGGAACCCGGCGACCGATCCCGCAATCGCCGCGCCCTTCGATGCCGGGCACACTGCCGGCAAGGCGCTGTGCAAGCAGGCCCTGCAGCGCGAATTCGGATTGCGCCAGACACCGGGCGCACCGATCCTCGGGATCATCAGTCGACTCACGCCGCAAAAAGGGCTCGATCTGCTGCTCTCGGCGCTGCACCAGTGGCTGGGCGCCGGCGGGCAGATGGTGCTGCTCGGGAGCGGCGAGCCGGCCCTTGAACACGCGTGCCGCGCGACCGCCCAGGCGGCGCCCGACCAGGTCGCAATCAGCATCGGCTATGACGAGGCGCTCGCGCACCGCATCGTGGCCGGCAGCGATCTGATCGGTGTGCCGTCGCGTTTCGAGCCCTGCGGTCTGACCCAGCTTTATGGCCTGCGCTACGGGACGATCCCGCTTGTCCATCAGGTCGGCGGTCTGGCCGACACGGTGGTCGATGCCAGCGAGGCCGCCGTGAGCGAGGACCGGGCCACCGGCTTTTCCTATCGGGGCGCTCACCTTGATGAGCTCTCGCATGCCCTGCGCCGCGCGATCGACATGTGGCACAACCCGCCCGCGTGGCAGCGGTTGATGCAGCGGGCGATGGCACAGGACACCTCCTGGCATGCGCCGGCAACCCGCTATGCCGACCTCTACCGGGGGCTTCTCGGACAGAGCGCGTCATGAGTCAGGGCGTGCCGACAGCGGCTGGACGGCGAGAGACCGACCCGCGCAGCCGCCTGATGCTGCTGCTGGTCCTCGCCGGTATCGCACTGGCTGCCGTGATTACTTTTTGGCTCTGGCAGCCTGCGCCGCCCAAAAAAGTCGTGATGTCGACCGGTGCAGTGGACGGGGCGTATCAGCTTTATGCCGGGCAGTACCGCGACGCCCTCGCGCGCGAGGGCGTGACGCTCGAGCTGCGCCCGTCATCGGGTGCCCAGGAAAATCTGCAGCGGCTGCGTGATCCGAACAGCGATGTCCAGCTCGCAATCGTGCAAAGCGGTCTGACCCGCCATGGCGAGGGCAGCGACGGACTGGTCTCGCTAGGCCATCTCTTTTACGAACCGTTGTGGCTCTTTTCGACCGGTAGCAAACCGGTCTCGACGGTCACCGACCTGATCGGCAAACGGATTGCGATTGGCGCACCCGGCAGTGGCACCCATGTTGTCGCCGGCGCAGCACTGAGCCTTTACAAGCTTGATGTGCCGCCGACCCGTTCTTTCGAGCTCGGCGGATCAGCTGCCGCGCAGGCCCTGCTCGAAGGTGCGGTCGACGCCGCGTTTTTTATCGGCGCACCCGAGTCGCCGGCCATCAACCGATTGCTGCGCGAACCGACGGTGAAAGTCGCCAGCTTTGTGCGAGCCGAGGCCTTCACCCGGCGGGCGCCCTTCCTGTCGAAAGTGGTGCTGCCGGCCGGCGTGATCGATCCGCCCGGCGATGTGCCCGATCATGACATCGTCCTGGTGGCACCGACCGCGATCCTGCTTGCCCGTGATGACCTGCATCCTGTCATCGTCGATCTGCTGATCGACGCGGCGCGCGAAATCCATGGTCAGGGAACCCTGCTCAACGGGCCAGGCGTCTTTCCGAACACGCTGCCGGGCGAGTACGAAACCTCGGAAGATGCCGAACGCTTTTACCGAAACGGCCCTGGATTCCTGCGCCGCTACCTGCCCCTCTGGACTGCGGTGTGGGTGCAGCGATTGCTGGTCATCGGTCTGCCGCTGCTGGCCATCCTCGGGCCGCTGCTGCGCTTTGCGCCCGGCATCTGGCTGTGGCGGATGCGACGTCGCATCTATCGCTGGAACAACGAACTGAAGTTCGTCGAACTCGACATGCTGGAAGGCCGGGGCAATCCGGTCGAACACCTCCGGCTGCTGAAAGACATCGACCTGAACCTGTTGAACCAGCGTGTGCCCGATGCGGTCAATCCCGAGCTGTACGTGCTGCGACAGCATCTGCGCGCCGTGCTCGCCCAGCTCGAAAAGCAGATCGAGACCGACGACCTCAATCCGGCTGGCTGACCCGCTGCGATAGTCATTGCGCTGGTGCGCCGCTAGAAGATCCGGTCGTCGCCTGGTATCTGTCGATCAACCTCGGCCAGGCATCGACGCACTTGTTCGGCCGACTCTTCATCGAAGCCCTTGGCATGCATGCGCAGCATGTAGACCTGCACCGTCGCCAGCAGGACCATCGGATTTTTCGGCAGTCGCTCGCGGGCCCGATCGATATGCGCGGCGGCATCGTCGAAGCGCGCATGATGCAGGCAGTCCATCGCGTCCTGGATGTCGCTCGACAAGGGTCGGGTCGACACTGGCGCGGCGGTGGCAAACGCCTCCGGCTTGAGGCCGGCATCGAGAATCACTTTGCGGGCCAGGGAGCCGGGCGCACCGGGCGTCTTGCGCGCCGCCATCGCCTGGCGGACCAGCGCTTGCGCCTCTTCATTGAGACCGGCATTGAAGGCACCCTGGGCGACCAGCAGCGCGACATGCTCGGGCGCCTCGGCGGCACCCGCCAGCGCCAGTGCCTTGCGGGCGAAGGTCTCGGCGGCCGGCCCATCGCCTTTGGCCGCATGGGCCTGCGACAGCACGGCAGCGGCCAGCGCGCCGGCAGTCGAATCGGAGGCCAGCTGATCATGCGCGGTCGCCACCAGACGCAGCGCCTTGTCAGACTCGCCCTGGGTGACGAATACCTGACCGAGCATGCCGATGTCGAGCGGGCTGCGCGTGAGCGAGGCGCCGTTCTTGCGGATCAGGTCGGTGTAGCACTGCTCGGCCACTTCGAGCTCGCCGTGCGCATAGGCGATCTCGCCCAGCGTTCGCATGCGCCGTGAGGTTGCCAACTGCTTGAGCGCGGCCTGCGCCACCTCGAGCGCCTTGTCGACCCGGCCGTCCTGTTCATGAATATCGATCAGCAGATCGTAGGCGCCGCCGAAATAAGGATGCGCCTTGATGAGCGCCCGCACGCGTTCGGTGGCGGCATCGGGTCGACCATCGGCGCGTTCGCAATGCGCAAGCGCCAGTTCCGCCCATGGCAGATCGGTCTTGACCGACAGCGCCTGCTCGCAGACCTCGTGAGCCTGACTGAATCGACCGAGATCGACCAGGGCATTGGCCTGCCAGCGCAGCAACTCGAGGCTCGGTGCGCCGGCTTCGCGGATGAGGGCCTGAACCCGTTCGAGCAGGGCCTGCGAATCGCCCCGATCGGCAGCCTCGTGGACCGGCGCCAGCGCGATTCGTCGGCGCATGGCCTGTTCGATGCGCGGGCCGAGCGACTCGGCGACCACCGGCTTGAGCACGATGGCATCGGGCTGCCACTCTCTGGTGGCCGCGACCGTCAGACGGTCGGGGGCGGAGGTGACCAGCACGAATGCCGCCGAAGGCAGCAGCAGCCGGCGGGTGCGCACATACTCGAGCACCTGGATGCCGTCCATCTGCGACAGGAACTTCATTTCGCACAGGACCAGGCCAAATCGTTCGGCCTCCATCATGCGAATCGCGCGGACCGGCTCGGTTGCCATCTGAACCTGGGTCACGCCGATCGAGTTCAACAGCTCGCGCATGGCCAGCCGTGACGCCGAATGCTCATCGACGACCAGGGCACGGACATTGCCGTTCCCCCGTGCAGGTGGCACAGGGGGACGAAAGGGCATCGTGGCAGACATGTGTCGAGCATCGCGGCCAGCCGCAAGGCCCGCGACTGCCAACCCACCGGCGGGCCACCAAGGCGGACGGGCGGTGCACTCGCCGTGGGTGTCTCAGCGAATCAGCAACGCCGCAAGGAAGATGCCCACCATCATGAAGGTCAGCACCACCTTGGCCAGGGTGCCCAGCAGCAGGCCGATCCAGGTCGATATTCCGACTTGTGCCGCGCGGGTGGCATTGCGCACAGCGATCAGTTCGCCGATCGCCGCGCCCACCAGCGGCATGAAGATCAGGCCGACCAATCCGGTGAAAACACCCGCGACTGTGCCGATCGCGGCGCCGATCACCGCCAGTCGACTTGCGCCGGCCCGCTTGGCCCCCAGCATCGCCGCGGCATAGTCGGTTGCCCAGGCCAGCAGGGTGAGCACTCCGCAGATCACCACGATCGTGATCGAGACCCGCTCGAAGTGGTCAATCCAGGCGCCAAGCAGGATGCCTGCGAAGACCAGCAACGCGCCTGGCAGGGCAGGCAGGACGGTGCCGACCACGCCGGCTGCGATCAGCACCACCACCAGGATCCAGAGCAGAACGTTCATGGCGCGAGGTTATCATCGGCCGGTCTCCCCTTTGCACTGCAGCGTCGCCGCAGTGCGCCTGCGAAGTCATCATGACCACTACCGAAAACACCGGCCGCTACACCCTCTACGGCGGCCTCGGCTCGCCCTACTCGATGAAGGTGCGCGCCATTCTGCGCTACCGTCGCCTGCCCCATGACTGGGTGCAACTCGGCACCGATGGCACGCCCAATGCGCTCGAGCGGGTCAAGGTGCCGGTTATCCCGGTGCTGCGGTTTCCGGATGGCCGCCATGCCAACGACTCGACGCCGCTGCTGCACGAGCTCGAGCGCCTGCACCCCGGCCAACGTTCGATTGTGCCGATCGACCCGGCTCAAGCATTCCTTGCCATGCTGCTTGAAGACATGGCTGACGAATGGGGAACCAAGGCGATGTTCCTGTATCGCTGGCTTCGTCCGCGTGACCAGAAGCAGATGAGCGAATGGCTGGCCTTCGATCGGCTGGCTGGTCGCGGTATCGAATCGATCCTCGACTATGCGGCGCGCTTTCGCGACCGCCAGGTCGGGCGCATGGCTCTGGTGGGTTGCACCCAGGCCAATGCGCCGCTGGTTGAGACCAGTGCCGATCGCATCATGGCGCTGCTCGAGGCCCACATCACCGAAGAGCGTTATCTTTTCGGCTCGCGCCCGTCGCTGGCCGATTTCAGTTGGCTCGGCCAGCTCTCGCAACTGGCAAGCGACCCCACACCTGCCGAGCATTTGCGCGAAAAATTTCCTTTTCTGTTTCGCTGGCTGATGCAGCTCGATGACGCGTCGGGTGTCGACGGTCAATGGCGCGCCGCCGATGCACCGCTGCCGCTGGCGATCACCGGCCTGCTCAAGATCGCAGGCGACGTCTATTTTCCATTCCTGGAAGCCAACGCGGCCGCGATTGCCGCGGGTGCCGGCACCTTCCGGTTCGAAGCCTGGGGCATGCATTACGAGCAGGGCGTCTTCAGGTACCAGGTGAAATGCCTGGCCGACTTGCGGGCGGCCTGGCGTGCGCTGGCAGCACCGACACGCGCGCAACTCGAGGCATTGATGCCGGCCAGCGTGGTCTCAGCCCTGATCAAGTGAGGTCAATCCATGACGCTTCTCAATTCAGCCCCGGTTCTCGACGTCGATGCGCACTATCTGAGCCCCTATGCGCTGTCGGCCTATGTCGCCCTGATCGAAAAGGGCTTCGAGCCGGTGCTTCGACCGGTCGATCTGGCAGCCGGCGAGCATCACGAAGCCGACTTTGCCAGACGCTCTCTTACCCGCAGGGTGCCGCTGCTCACGCTCGACGGCTTCATGCTCTCTGAGTCGTCGGCGATTGCGGAATACCTCGACGAGCTGCTGCCGGCCCCCGGCCATCCGCCGCTTTACCCGATGGACCTGCGCGAACGGGCCCGCGCCCGACAGCTGCAGGCCTGGTTGCGCAGCGACCTGATGCCGCTGCGCGCCGAGCGTTCGACCGAAGTGGTCTTCCTCAAACGCCACCTCGGTGCGCTGACGCAAGCGGCAGACGATGCGGCCGACCGGCTCTTCGAGGCCGCCGACGCCCTGCTCACCCATGGCAGCGAACATCTTTTTGGCGAGTGGTGCATCGCCGACACCGACCTGGCGCTGATGATCAACCGCCTGGCCATCCATGGCGACCCGGTGCCCGAGTCGCTCAAGCGTTATGCCAGCCGTCAATGGCAACGCCCCTCGGTTCAACGCTGGCTGACCCTCAAGCGGGACGCCTGATCCCGCACAACACATCACCTTAAAGGAGACCCCCATGCTCGATCCCCAAGCCAAGCAGCTGCTCGATCTGATTGCCAGCCGCAACATGCCCGCCGTCCACACCCAGGACCCGGTCACTGCCCGCACCCAATACCGTGAGCGGCGTTTTTTCACGCAGCCCGAGGCAAGCCAGGTCGAGACGGTTCGCGAGCTGAGCGCCGACGGCCCGCACGGCCCGATCCCGCTGCGCCTGTATCGCCCCTTGCCGGCAGCGGCCGGCGCGCTGCCGGTGCTGGTCTATTTTCATGGCGGCGGCTGGGTGATCGGCGACCTCGATACCCATGATGTGCTGTGCCGCGATCTGGCCCTGAAGTCGGGCTGCACCGTGGTCTCGGTCGACTATCGCCTTGCACCCGAATTCCCGTTCCCGGTGCCGGTCGACGATTGCCTGGCCGCCACCCGCTGGGTGCAGCAGCATGCCAGCGACCTGAACGTTGATCCGACGCGCATCGCGGTCGGCGGCGACAGCGCCGGCGGCAAGCTCGCGGCAGTCATCGCGATTGCCGCACGCAATGCCAAGGATCTGCCGATCAGCTTCCAGTTGCTGATCTATCCGGCCACCGACCAGCGCTTCAATACAAAGTCGTATCAGGTCAATGGTCAGGGCTATCTGCTGACCTCCGACTCGATGACCTACTTCCGCGGCCATTACATCACCGACACCCAACACTATCTCGACTGGCGCGCCTCGCCGCTGCTGGCCGACGACCTGTCCGGCCTGCCGCCGGCGCTGGTGCTGGTGGCCGGCTACGACCCGTTGCGCGACGAGGGCGTCGCCTATGCGCAGCGCCTGAGCGAAGCCGGCAACCAGGCCACGCTGATGAGCTTCGAGCGCCAGATCCATGGCTTCATCACCATGGGGCGGGTGATCAACGAGGCCAACGAAGCGGTCGAGGTGTGTGCGGCGGCGCTCAAGCGGGCGTTATCGAAGGGCTGATTCGGGTCAGGCGCAGAAGACTGCGCCGTCACCGTCGACGTGAGGCGGTCGCCTTTATTCGAACATACGGGCGCCGACTGGGAGCGGATCCGCGATCTTGCCTATCAAGGCCGAACATGATCGCGGTCGACATCAATCTGCGGGTGAATGCACACCGCAAAGACGCTGAATTTCATTAAGGTGTGGCGTCCGCCATCTGCGAGCCGCCCTCGCCTGTAAGTGGTCCGGACCCCAAGCGCCGGGGTTTCCGATTCAAACCCACCACCACTTTCGTTTCGATACCGCCACCGAGATGGTCGGTTGAGGGACTGCGACGGAAATCGGCTGCTGCGGCAGTAAAGAACCCTGCCAGGTAAACGTCAGCTTGATGCTGCGGAAAGCGCCCGTTCAAGCGTGCGGCCCGAAGACCCGGATCCGGCCAGGAGCGGTCATACGGTCGGTGAGAAAATCGCCGTGCGGATGGCCGGTTTCAGAGTGCAGCCGCCATAGGGCCAGTTTTCAAAAATGCCACGGATTGATCACCGCAATGCCGGCCGCATTAAAGGGAGCGGTGTCACGCGTAGCTACGGTCAAGCCGTTCGCCGCAGCAATGGCGGCGATGTAGCCATCTGCGCTGGAAATGGCCAGCCCAGACGCGCGTGCCTTGGCCATCAAATCCGCATAGGCTTGAGTGCAGCCCAGATCAAACGACAACACTCGGCCAGAGAACAACGGCAGCACCCGCGTTTCCAGACTTTCTTGCAATCCCGCCTGGCGCTTACCTGTCGGCAGTAGCGCCAAGCCGGCGCGCAGCTCAGCCACCGTAACGGACGACAAGAACAGTGTTTCCAGTGCTTGGGCGTCGATCCACTCGGTGACACGCACATCGGGTGCCCGACGCAGTGGCTCCGACACCACGTTGGTGTCCAGAAGGATCATTCGAAGCTCACGGGGCGAGCAGGCGCCTTGCT
>CAIVAS010000209.1 GCA_903903975.1 uncultured Burkholderiales bacterium | reverse complement strand
GGCAATGCCATGGCCATGATTACCGCGATCGACTCGGCACTGACGACTGTCAACTCCGAGCGCTCCACCTATGGTGCGGTCCAGAACCGCTTCGAGGCGATCATCGCCAACCTGCAAGTGGCGTCGGAAAATCAGACGGCAGCCAAGAGCCGGATCATGGATGCCGACTTCGCAGCAGAAACCGCAGCATTGACCCGAACACAGATCCTGCAGCAGGCCGGCACCGCCATGCTTGCGCAGGCCAATCAGATTCCCCAGCAGGTGCTCCAGCTCCTGAAGGGCTGATCGACCTTGCCCTTGCGGGCCCGCCAGCCGCCGACTCGGGCCTTTCCCGATCCGGCGGCGTTTTCATTTAGGACACCGACATGACCTCACCTATCACCTCCAGCAGCATGATCGACGTTCAGGGGATCGTCTCCAACCTGATGAAGGTCGAGTCGGCGCCGCTGACTGCCCTGCAAAAAGACGCCACCGCCATCACCACCAAGATCTCGGCCTACGGCATGGTGTCGAGTTCGATCGCCACCTTTCGCGATGCCGCCAACAATCTGGCGCAGCTCAGCACCTGGAAAGCGGTCGCTGCAAGCAGCTCCAATGCCAGCGCGGTCTCGGTCACTGCCAGCTCGAGCGCAGCCGTCAGCCAGAATTCGATCGAAGTGCAACAGCTGGCGGGGGCGCAGAATGTGGCCAGCGCCAGCTATGCAGCGTCGACCACCACCGTCGGCAGCGGCACCCTGCAGATTCAGCTCGGCACGCAACCCACTGGCGCCACGAGTTTTACCGCGGGCAGTTCGGCGGCGGTATCGATCACGATCGCCGCCGGTGCAACCCTCGCCGACGTCCGCGATTCGATCAATGCCGCCGGCGCCGGCGTCAAGGCCTCGATCGTCAAGGACGGCGATGGGGTGCGGCTCTTCGTGAGCAGCAGCACCACCGGCGCCGATCAGGCCTTCAAGATGACCGCCACCGATTCGGATGGCAATTCAAATGATGCATCAGGGCTCTCGGCGCTGGCTTTCGACCCGACCAAAACCGCGGGTGCCGGCAGCAATATGACGATGGTGCAGCGCGCACTCGATGCCAACTACACCATCGACGGCCTGGCACTGACCTCGCACACCAACACCATCACCAGCGCGCTCGATGGCGTCGATCTGACCTTCAACCAGGTCACCACGGCAGCGGTACAGATCAATGTGAAGTCGGATACCGATACGCTGAAAGCCTCAACGCAAAAGTTCGTCGACGCCTACAACGCCCTCAACAAGATCCTGTCCGACGGCACCCGCTACGACGAAGCCACCAAGACCGCAGGCCCCTTGCAGGCAGACCGGTCGGCAGTGACCATGCTGCAGCAGATCCGCTCGATCGTGACCGATACCGTCACCGGTGGCACACTCACCCGATTGGCCGATGCCGGCATGTCCCTGCAGCGAGACGGATCGATCGTGCTCAATGCAAACACCTTCGCATCCGCCGCGAGTTCGCCCTCGAATCTTCAGGCGCTTTTTGCGGCGACGGGTGGCGGCGACGGCAGCACGACCCAGGGCCTGATGCTGCGATTTCGCACACTTGCGGACAATATGACCGGCACCAACGGCGCGCTCACCGCGGCCTCGGACAACTGGGCGGCACGCAAGAAGAACAACCAGACCCGACAGGACTCGATGCAGGTTCGACTGGACTCGCGCCAGGCCGCCCTGCTAAAGCAATACAGCGCCCTGGACGCAAAACTCGCGGCTGCCCAGCAGAGCAGCTCGCAGCTCACCAGCGCCCTGGCCGGGCTGCCGAAATAAGGCAAAAAAAATCGTCGATCTGGCTAAAGTCCGGGACCTTGGCTGCCGTTAATTAATCATCACGGTCCTTAAACGGTACGCCATCATGTTCGGTCTCGCTGCTAAAGCTTCAAACGCCTACCGCAACCTTGCCACCGAAAGCTCGGCGCTCGGTGCAGACAGACACCAACTGATCTGCCTGCTGTTTTCAGGAACCCTCTCGGCCATTGGCCAGGCCCGTGCGGCGCTTGCCAAGGGCGACATCGGCATGAAGGCCCAGGCCTCCTCGAAAGCCATCCGACTGATTGACGAAGGTCTGAAGGTTGCAGTCAACCGCTCTGTCGGTGAGATGGGTGAGTCGCTCTACCAGCTCTACGAATACTGCGCACGCCGGCTGCTGCAAGGCCATCTTAAGCATGACGACGCTGCCTATGCAGAGGTCGCCCGTCTGCTCCACGAAATCGACACCGGCTGGCGAGCAATCTCGCCCACCGCCAAAGCAAACCCGTCCGAAGCCACACCGGCGATCAGGCAGGCTGCATGACAATCGCCTTCGTTGAATCCGAAATCACGCGGTTGATCGGCCTGTATACCGCGATCGAGCGCGCCAGTGACGACATGCTCTCAGCCGCGCTGCAAAGCGACTGGGATGCTGTCAACACAGTGCAGGCCCAGTGCGCACTGCTGATCGAGCAGGTGCGCCGCCTCAATGCTCGCGTCGTGCTGTCGCGCAAGGACCAGAGCGCGAAAATGAAGCTGATGCGTCAGATCGTCCAGAACGAAGCCCATGTGAGGCGGCTGGCTTATCCCTGGACCGAACGGTCCGATACGATGATTTTCGGTGGCGCACCCAGCACCGGCGAATCACAGCAGGCCGCCTGAGCGCGCTTGCTCGAGGAATCGAAAGCCGACATGACCTCTGTGCACAGACCTGAGACCGATGACCGCGTGCTGCGCGAGTACCGCATCGCCGAACCCGCCGAGCGCGCTCGGCTATTGACCGAGCTGGTGAGCACCGGCGATCCGGTCTCGATCTACGAAAATCTCGATGCCGAGCAGTGCTTCGAATCGCGGCTGCTCGCCTATGACCCTGCTCGCGACAGCCTCGAATTCGAGATTCTGCCAAAGCAG
The DNA here is from genome assembly GCA_903903975.1 of uncultured Burkholderiales bacterium. Lineage (GTDB taxonomy): Bacteria > Pseudomonadota > Gammaproteobacteria > Burkholderiales > Burkholderiaceae_E > UBA4615. The sequence goes on along the minus strand of CAIVAS010000209.1, from coordinate 405 downwards.
ATCCACCCCGCTAACTTCGGGTCGGCAAGCACGGTGGTCGCGGTCGCGGTGATGGCCAAGGTCAAGTTGCAGTTTGAGGTCAGCCCGCTCAGTGTCGATCTCGAGGCAAGTCAATTCCTGGCCAAGGCACCGAGTTCGGTCGTGCGTCTGCAAAGGCGCGATGCGTTTCGGGTGACGCCGCCGCGCGAGGCCGCTGCTCACCTCTTCGTGCGCGACGCGGTTGCGGGAAGCAAGGAGTGGCGCACACCGGTGCTCGACCTGTCGGCCTCCGGGCTGGCGTTTCAGTGGCGCAATTCGACGCCGCCCCTGCGCGGCGCAGTCCTGCAGTCCTGCCGCATCGAGCTGGCCGGCGTCCCCGCGATCAACTGTCATCTGCGGGTCAAAAGCACGAAGCTGCAGGGACCG
>CAIVAS010000208.1 GCA_903903975.1 uncultured Burkholderiales bacterium | reverse complement strand
GCCAATCTTGGCGATGTGAAGACCACGATCACCCATCCGGCGAGCACCACGCATGGCCGGGTCGGTCCCGAGGCGCGGCGTGCGGCCGGTGTGGCCGAAGGTCTGATCCGGATCGCGGTGGGTGCTGAAGACCCGGATGATCTGATCGCCGATCTGGCTCGCGGCATGGCGGCGATCAGCTCGTCTTGAAGAGGGCGGGCTGGGTGGCTGAGGCCGCGCTGTCGAGATCGCGATCGTGTGGGGCCGCTCATCGGAAGTCACGGCTGCGTGCCGTCAGGTCGCCCAGCATCGGGGTGTGGTCGACCACCCGCCTGGCGACCAGATGCATGACCTGCCCGCCGGTGGCGACATCGGCCTGCCACACGCCGAAGACGGTCATCAGGCGCGAGCCGAGGATCTCCTTGCGGTAGCGCTCGAGCAGGTCGGGCCAGACGATGACATTGATCGTGCCGGTATCGTCTTCGAGCGTGATGAAGACCACGCCGCGGGCGGTCTCGGGTCGCTGTCGATGGGTCACCAGACCGCTCGCGCGGGCGAGCCGGCCATCGGGATAGCCGCGCAGCACCGATGCCGGCTGGACCTTGAAAGCATTGAGTGCGTCGCGCAGCAGGGCCAGCGGATGTCGCCCCATCGGGATGCCGAGCGCGGCATAGTCGGCCACGATGGTTTCACCTTCGGTCAGCGGCGTGAGCGTGATATCGGGCTCGGAAAAACGGGCATCGGCGAGCAGCGCAGGCATCGGTTCGATGGCGGCAGCCTGCCATGCCGCCTGAGCACGGTGACCGGCCAGCGTGGCGAGTGCATCGGCATGGGCGAGCGCCTGCAGGTCGCGGCGCTGGAGCTGCGCGCTGCGGGCCAGGTCCTCGACGCTGGCAAAGGCCGGCGCGATGCCTGCGGCCGTGCGCCGATCGCGCTCGGCCAGCAGTCGATGGGCAGCCTGCTCTGACAGTCCGCTGATGCGGTTCAGACCCAGGCGCACCGCGGGCTGCGGTCGAAAATCGACGCCGTTGTCGATCTGCGCAGTCGCCTGCGTGTGCTCTTCGAGCAGGGAGTGCCAGCGGCTTGCCAGCACGCAGGCGCCGCGCACCTCGACGCCATGAGCCCGCGCATCGCGCACCAGTTGGGCCGGCGCATAAAAGCCCATGGGTTGGGAGTCGAGGAGCGCAGCAAGGAAGGCCGCCGGCTCGTGGCGCTTGATCCAGCAACTGACATAGACCAGCAGCGCGAAGCTGGCGGCATGGCTTTCGGGAAAGCCATATTCACCGAAGCCCTCGATCTGCTTGAAGATGCGTTCGGCAAAGTCGAGCTCGTAGCCGCGTGCGAGCATGCCGTCGATGACCTTGGTCTGGAAGGCATGCAGCCCGCCTTTACGCTTCCAGGCGGCCATGGCCCGGCGCAGCTGATCGGCCTCGCCGGGCGTGAAGCCGGCGGCGAGAATCGCGATCTGCATCACCTGCTCCTGGAAGATCGGCACGCCTAAGGTGCGCTCAAGCGCCGGTCGAATTTCATCGCGCGGATAGTCGACTGGCTCAAGGCCCTGACGTCGTCGCAGGTAGGGATGGATCATGCCGCCTTGAATGGGCCCGGGCCGCACGATGGCGACTTCGATCACCAGGTCGTAGAAGCAGCGAGGCCGCAGCCTTGGCAGCATGCTCATTTGCGCGCGCGATTCGATCTGGAACACGCCCACGGTGTCGGCGGCGCTGATCATCTCGTAGGTATCCGGGTCTTCGGCCGGGATGTCCTGCAGGCGAAAGCGCTGCGGACCAGTGAGCGTGCCATGGCGGCGCAGGGTGATGAAGTCGAGCGCGCGGCGGATGGCACTCAGCATGCCGAGTGCCAGCACGTCGACCTTGAGCAGACCGAGGGCATCGAGGTCGTCCTTGTCCCATTGAATGACGCTGCGCTCGGGCATGGCCGCGTTTTCGATCGGTACCAGCCGTGCGAGCGAATCGCGTGCGATGACAAAACCGCCGCTGTGCTGCGACAAATGACGCGGAAAACCCATCAGGGTTTGGGTGAGCACCATCCAGTGCTGCACCGTGGCAGACGCCGGGTCGAAGCCGGCTTCGACGAAGCGTTCGGGCTGAATCGCCCGCCCATCCCACCACTGCTGATTGCGGGTGAGCAGATCGATGCGCTGGGGCTCGATGCCTAATGCCCGACCGACATCGCGCAGCGCCGAGCGTGGTCGGTAGGTGTTGATCGCGCCGGTGAGCGCGGTGCGCTCGCGGCCGTATTTGGCGTAAAGGTATTGAATGACCTCCTCGCGGCGCTGGTGTTCGAAATCGACATCGATATCGGGCGGCTCATTGCGCTCGCGGCTGATGAAGCGCTCGAAGAGCACGCTGGTGCGGGCCGGGTCGACCTCGGTGATGCCCAGGCAGTAGCAGACCGCCGAGTTGGCCGCAGACCCGCGTCCCTGGCACAGGATGCCGCGCGACCGCGCGAACTGCACGATATCGGCGACCGTGAGGAAGTAAGGCTCGTAGTGCAGCTCGGTGATCAGCGCGAGCTCGTGCTCGATCTGGGCACGCACGGTCTCGGGCAGCCCCTGCGGATAGCGCCCGGCCACGCCCTCATAGGCTAAGTGACGCAGCCAGCTGGCCGGTGTGTGATCGGTCGGGACGATCTCGTCGGGATATTCATAGCGCAGCGAGTCGAGCGAGAAGTGGCAATGCGCTGCGATCTCGAGAGTCTCTTCGAGAAGTTCGGGCGGATAGAGCTGGCTCAGACGCAGTCGGCTTCGCAGATGTTGCTCGGCATTGGCCGCCAGCGAAAAGCCGAGGTCTTTGACTGGCTTGCCCAGCCGCGTGGCGACCAGCACATCGTGCAGGCTGCGGCGCGAGCGCAGGTGGTAATGCACGTCGCCTGCGGCCACCAGTGGCAGGCCGCAGGCCTGGGCGGTGTCACGCAGGCGCGCGAGCAAGGGCCCGTCGTGGCCGCGCGCGAGCAGCTCTGCCGCGAGCCAGGCGCGCTCGCCGAAGCGCTCGCGGATGAAGCGGGCTTGCTCATGCAATCGGGCGAGCGGGCTGTGCAGGATGTTCGCGTCGCTGCAGGGCTGTGCGGCGACCTCGGGGCAGGGCACCAGGAGCGCGAGACAACCCGGCACGCCGGTATCGAGGTCTTCGTGCAGCAGACGGTAGTGGCCTTTGTCGGCACGCATGCGCGCATGCGTGATGAGCGCCGACAGATTGCCGTAGCCCTCGCGGTTTTGCGCGATCAGGACCAGACGCGCGGGTGGACTTCGGGCATCGCGTGGCGCGGCTCGGGTATCGAGGGTGCGGCCGTCTTGATGGTCGGGCGCCGTGTTTCCCGGGGAGGACGGAGAGGGCGGGGAGGATGCGGGCGCATCGGGATGGCCGAAGAGTCCGTGCAGGCCGAACTCTGCGCCGATCAGCAGTGGCAGCCCGGTGGTTTTTGCTTGCAGATGGGCTCGCACCACGCCGGCGAGCGAGCATTCATCGGTGATGGCGAGGGCAGCATAGGACTGGGCTTTGGCACGCTCGACCAGCTCTTCAGGACGCGACGCCCCACGCAGGAAAGAGAAGTTGCTCACGCAGTGCAGCTCGGCGTAGGGAGCGATCATGGCAGACCGCCCGTGGCAGGTCGCAGTGAGTTCGATGACTTTTGACTACTGTACATATGTACAGTATCCGGCTGAAACGGTGCGGGTTCAAGTCAGGCAGGCGCAGCGTCAGGCTTTGCGCGTGCCTTGTTCAGTAGAATCGCCCCACCAAAATAACGAATCAATGGAGATTCCGATGAAACTGACAGCGTCCGGTGCCAGCCCTTATGTGCGTAAAGCGACGGTCTGCGCCATCCTTCGCGGGATTGACGGCCAAATCGAAAAATGGGTTGTGAGCGCAAGCGACCCCGCCGTCGCTCAGTCCAATCCGCTGGCGAAAGTACCGACCCTGGTCACGGATGATGGTCTGGCCTTGTTCGACAGCCCGGTCATTTGCGAATACCTCGACAGCCTCGGCAGTGCGGCGCCGCTGTTCCCCGCGGCGGGTCCGGCGCGATGGAAGGCGCTGCGTCTGCATGCCCTGGGCGATGGCATTCTCGATGCCAGCCAGCCGCGTCGACGCGAAATCGCCCTGCCTCAGGATGAAGGCCGGATTGCCTATATCGACTTGCAGCGGGGCAAGGTCAGCCGTGCAGTCGATGACCTGGAAAAAGAGGCCGGCAGCCTTAATGCACTGAGCACGATTGGCGAGGTCGCGGTGGCCTGTGCATTGGGCTATCTCGATTTCAGATTTGCGAACGAGCCCTGGCGTCCGGGTCATCCCAAGCTGACCGCGTGGTACGAGTCGGTTGTGACTTTGCCGGCCATGGTCCAGACCATGCCTGTCGCCTAAGGAATGACGAGCGGCGGGTTCATTGACGAGCCGAGCCTCAACCGGTAACCTCAGCCGCAGTTTTTCCATTCATTAGTGTCTGCAGTCGGGCCGCGATGGTGCGTCGTCGGCCTCGACTTCTCGGCCTTATTTGGCTTTCCTCGACCCCCCGCGACGTTTTCGCTTCGTCAGCGTTCCTCAGGTCCGTCACCTTGTCTGCACAGTTGTCAGCGCGAGTATTCAGTCGGACAGCGCTTTGTCTCGGAGCCCTGGTGCTGTCGGGCTGCATGATCGGCCCCGATTACAAGCAGCCCGCGGTCGATGTGTCCGAACAATGGAAGGAGTCGGGCCAGGCTGCGGTGCAGGCTGCGCAAATGCAGCGTGCAGACTGGTGGGCTGCGCTCAATGATCCGGTGCTCTCCGGACTCGTCGACATCGCCTTTCGACAAAATCTGAACTTGCAGTCAGCCGGTGTGCGCGTGCTTCAGTCGCGTGCCCAGCTTGGCATCGCGATCGGTGATTTCTATCCGCAGCAGCAACAGGCGGTCGCGTCGCTCTACCGATCCCGGATGTCGACCTCCTCGCCCTATCAGGTGGTCAACCCCAATTACTGGTCGGCCAATTACGGCCTGCAGGCTGGCTGGGAGCTCGATGTCTGGGGAAAGATTCGTCGCGGAGTCGAATCTGCCGGCAATGCCTATTTATCGTCGGTCGCGGCGTATGACGATGTGCTGGTCACGCTGGTCGGCGATGTGGCCAGCATCTATGTGCAGATCCGCACCCTTGAGGCGCGCACGCGCATCGCCAACGACAATATCGTTCGTCAGCAGCAGGCACTCGGGATTGCGCGCGCGCGCTTCGAGGGTGGGGTGGTAACCAAGCGGGATGTCTATCAGGCTGAATACGCCCTGGCGACGACCCAGTCATCGATCCCCGAACTTGCCATCGAGCGCGGCAAGGCGGTCGACGCCTTGTGCGTGCTGCTGGGCATGCCGCCCTCGTCGCTCGACAGCCTGCTCGGTGGCGTATCGGCGATCCCGACGGCACCCGACAGTCTGCTGGTCGGCATTCCGGCAGATCTTCTGCGACGACGCCCCGATGTCCGTCAGGCCGAGCTCAATGCCGCAGCGCAGTCGGCGCAAATTGGACTTGCCAAGGCGGCGCTGCTGCCCAGTTTCACCCTCTCGGGCAGCATCGGGATCCAGAGCAGCACCATCGGCCAGTCAAGCCTCGGCGCCGGTTCGCTGATCTACACCCTCGGGCCCGGAATCAGTTGGAACATCCTGAATTACGGGCAGATCACCAACAATGTCCGGGTGCAGGATGCCAAGCTCCAGGAACAGCTCATCAATTTCCAGAACACCGTTCTGAGCGCTCAGAAAGAAGTCGAAGACGGCATCCTGCAATTCACTCAGTCGCGGATTCAGGCTGATTTTCTTCAGAAAAGTCTGACCGCCGCCAACGGGTCACTGCGCATTGCACTGCTGCAATACCAGGAGGGCACGGCCGACTTCACCACAGTGCTGACCGCCGAAGAAAACCTGCTCAAGGCCGGCAACAGTCTTGCGGTGGCGCAAGGAAATATCCCGCTTGGCCTCATTCAGACCTACCGCGCGATGGGCGGGGGCTGGGAGTTTTTGCAGGGCCAGGACAGGGTGGCG
>CAIVAS010000207.1 GCA_903903975.1 uncultured Burkholderiales bacterium | reverse complement strand
GCCGCAGGTGGTGTACGTGACCTTTACGGTATCAAGCATGCGTGCAGATTCATTCTTTACGTGCACTGTCGCAATGGGAAGGCCCCATTGCGCCCAAATCGAGGTGATTGCACCTGCGGCAAATGCGACAAGTAGCAAGGGAACTAGAACTAGCGTGGAAAGAAACATGCGTCGCATGCGCGGCCTAACGTGTTGTCGGGAGACGGGGACTGCTGCATAACTTCGGTGCAGTCTCGCAAACATCGTAGGCCGACGCACGCGCACGTGGTTGCGGCATCGTTACTTTCTCCCGATCGACTCGCTCTTCATCCAGTACTAAATTTCCCGGCAAGTCCGGACGTTGTGACATCTAGCCTTGCCCAGTGCCGGTCACCAAGAGCGTACATGCTGCCATCGCGAGCGGGGCCGGTTTAACTCCGCGGTAACCTGCGGCTGACACCGAATACCCCTAGCGGCCTTTGGCCAGCGTCCGCTTCTGGCCGGCAGGAGCCATAAGGAACCGCCACGCGACGTTCCGCTACGCGACACATTGCTGACCTTGGTTAGTCGCGCCCGAATCAATGAAGGCGAGACCGGCGAAGGGGATGCATCTTCGGCGCGGCACACGAACTGCCCAAGGCGCACGATCCCATTCATGGATGTGGGTGGCACGAGCCGATCGTAATCGGTGTCGGGTTTGGATCGCAATCGACAGCGGAATTCATCGCAAAATGAAAGACAAATGCGTTCCGCGCGCAGACGTCGCATTGACTCCGACCGACAGACGATCAGAGCGTCGTCAGCAGCGCTGTCGAGCTGGCAGTCGCCAGAAGTGCGCCGGCAGGATCGAAAAGGCTCGCTTCAAGAAAAGCCACGCGTCGGCCCATGCGCAGGACGCGGCCTTCTGCAATCACCCGCCCCTGACCGACCCGCTGCAGGAAACTCACCTTCAGCTCCAGGCTGGCCACGCCAACCGGCTCGGCCGAGCGGACAATGACCGCCTGCGCCATGGTGAAGTCGAGCCAACCGCTGATGAAGCCTCCCTGCACCACCTTGCCATCGGTATGGCAAAAGCGCCGGAAGGCTTCGAACTCGGCGCGAACCACGCCGAGCTTGCGGTCGGTCGACAGCACCTTGACGAAACCCATCGACTCAAGCAGCCCATCCTCAGGCAGGGACAGGCCCATCTCGTCTTTCTCCATCACGATCAGATCAGCCGGCGACCGCGTCCTTGGTGCACTTCTTGACGAAGCTGTTCTTGGCAGCGCCGTAAATTTTCTTTTCGTCAGCCTGCATCGTGCATGTCGACTTCGCGTCGGTCTCGCACTTTTTCATGAAGCTGTTTTTGGCAGCGCCGGCCAGTTTCTTGTCGGCCGAGGTGGCCGCGCAGCTGGCGCCTTGCGCCTGCGCGGCAGCAGCGAATGAAAACAGAGCAGCGATAAGGATCAGACGTTTCATGAGGAACCCTCTTTGGTTGGATGATGGCAAACAGCCGTGGGGATGTTACGCGCTCGTTTGACCGAGCGCGACCGTCTCACACCTCCACCATCTCGAAATCAGTCTTGCCGACGCCGCACTCTGGGCAGGCCCAACTGGATGGCACATCGGACCACAGCGTTCCGGGCGCAATACCCTCATCGGGAAGACCGGTGGTCTCGTCATAGACAAAACCACACACCACGCAAAGATAAGTTTTCATGCTGATTCCTTTTTTGAGTTGGCCGCAGCCAGGGCTTCCCGATAATGGTTAGCATGCCGCTCTTCAACCCGGGCGAGCGCCGCAAAGCGCTTGGCCGCAGTCTGAAGCACCGCTTTGAATGCCTGCGCATGCTCCCGGCTTTCAGCAATCTGATCGTCGAATTCTGCCACCGCTTGGCGGTTGCCTTCTTCGACGGCGAGGTGACGAAAGCTCGGATACATCTCGGTGTATTCATGCGTCTCGCCTTCGATTGCGATCTCGAGCGCACGCGACGGCGTCAATGTTGCAGCCGGAAAGAGCAGATCGAGATGCCCGAAAGCATGCTGGACTTCCTGCTCGGCTGTGGCTTCAAAAATGGCCGCAGTCGCCTCATCACCGGCCTTTCGGGCCAGTCTGGCGAAATAGCGATACTTGATGTGGGCCATCGACTCGCCGGCGAAGGCTGACTCGAGGTTGCGGATCGTGATGCTGCCCGAAGGGCTTGGCGTCTTGTTCATGGGTGAGACCTCTGCTGGGTTGATCGAGAATTCCCGGATGGGACAAGCCGATCCTGAGGCCAGCGTCGTAATCGATCCAATGGATAATAACGATTGATATAATCGGAAAATCCGATTCAACAGCCTCACCACATTCCATGAGCCTTCTGCCTTCACTTCGACAGCTCTCTTATCTGATCGCCGTCTCCGAGTCGCTCAATTTCACACAGGCGGCCGCGATCTGCCATGTCACGCAGTCGACGCTCTCGGGTGGCATCCAGGAACTCGAGCGCCTGCTTGACGCAACACTTGTCGAGCGCGACCGCCACGCGGTGCGCATGACGCCGGTGGGCAAGGCGGTCGTCGAGCGCTCCCGCAGTCTGATCTCGATGGCAAATGATCTGGTCGAACATGCTGCGCAAGCGGGCCGACCGATGACCGGGCTGCTGCGCCTTGGGGCGATTCCGACGATCGCGCCCTATCTGCTGGCGCCGCTGCTGCGCATCAGTCGCGATCGCCATCCCTTGCTTCGCATCGCATTGCGCGAAGACCAGACCGTCAGATTGCTTCAGCAGGTGAGAGCCGGCGATCTCGATTTTGCGCTGATTGCCCTGCCTTACGAGACCGATGAGTTGAGGCTCGCACCGCTCTTCGATGAAGAGCTTTGGCTGATCGCGCTTGCCGGCGACGCCGCCGCGCGCCTCGTGCGCCCGCGCGTCGAGCAACTCGATCCTGAACGCATGCTGCTGATGGAAGAGGGCCACTGCCTTCGCACCCATACCCTGACCGGCTGCGGCCTGGGCGAGCGGGCCAATCAGGGCGGGCTTGAGGCCAGTAGCGTCTCGACGCTGGTCCAGATGGTCGAAGAAGGACTGGGCTTCGGTCTATTACCCGAGATGGCCATCCGCGCAGGTGCGCTGAATCAGACCGCGGTCCTGGCGCGCCCGATTGCCGCGCCAGCGCCTCGGCGAACGATTGCGATGGTGGCCCGACAGAGCACGGCTCGCGCGGTTGAATTCGATGCCATCGCCGCGATTGCCAGGTCACTCGAACCGGTGGCGACCCCTTCGCGCAAGCGTCGTCTCAAACGCCCAGCCTGAGACGCGCGAATCAGCTCCTGAGCTGCAGCACCATCTCGACCTCAACCGCAATCTGCGATGGCAGGGCCGGCATGCCGACCGCCGACCGTGCACCACGCCCGCGCTCCTCACCGAAGAGTTCGACGAACACATTTGAAAAACCGTCGATGACCTTGGGCTGCAGACCGAAGTCAGGCGCGCAGTTAACCATGCCAAGTGTCTTGACCACCCGATCGACGCGCTCGAGCGAGCCCAGCACCGCGCGGATATTGGCGAGCATATTGATTGCCACAAGGCGTGCAGCCGCCCGGCCCTGCTCGACGTCGAGATCAATGCCGAGCTTGCCGGTGATCGATGTGCCATCGGGATGACGCGGGCCGACACCCGACATGAAGAGCAGCCCGCCGGCGACAACGCCCGGCACATAGTTGCCAATCGGGCGCGGTGCAGGCGGCAGCACGATGCCGAGCGCTTCGAGTCGTTGATCCAGATTCATCTCAGGTCCCTTTCAGAAAATTTATTTTCAAAGCAACTCGACCCAACAACTCACCCCAAATCACTCGCCTCACTCAGGCAAGTCGCTTGCCAATGAACACCGTGGCCACCACCGCCAGCGCAAAACCAACGGTCATCGCTTGCAGCGGCTCGCCCAGAATCGGCACCGCGGCCAGGATGCTCAGGAAGGGTTGCAGCAACTGGATCTGGCTCACCTTGAGTGCGCCGCCGATTGCCAGGCCCCTGAACCAGGCAAAAAAACCGGCCCACATCGAGAAGATGCCGACATAGAGCAGACCCAACCAGGCCTGTGGCGCGACACTGTGCTCGGGCCAGGTCAGCAGCGCACCCGGCAGCGTGATGGGAAGTGCCATCACGCAGATCCAGCAGATGACCCGTTCGGCACCCAGCGCCGGCGTGACCTGAGCGCCGAAGACATAGCCGAGCGCCGCCGCCAGCACCGCGCCCAGGAGCAGGAGATCAGCCCATTGCACCGAAAAGCCGCTGCCGTGCTGGTGCGCACGAACCAGCGAATACACCACCACCAGCGCAGCGCCTGCGCCAGCGCACAGCCAGAAGCCCAGCCGGGCTCGCTGATGCATGACCCAGGCCGCAACCGCTGCCGTGACCAGTGGCAGCAGCGAGATCACCACGGCGGCATGGCCGGAACTGACATGGCGCAGCGCAAAGCCGAGCAGCAGCGGAAAACCCAGCGCATTGCCGAGGACCGCCAGCGCGAGCGGCCGGCGCTGATGCGCCGCCGGCCAGGGCGATCGGGTGAGCAGCAGAAAAATGATCGACAGTGCGCCGGCCAGTGTCGCGCGACCGAAGGTGACGAACCAGGGCGAGAGCTGGGGGGCTTCAGCGGTGCCGGTGGCGAGCCGGGTCATGGGCAAGGTAACCGCAAACACTGCGACCCCGAGCAGACCCAACCACATCCCGCGGGTTTCTTGCGGTGTATTGACCGACTTCAACGACGAGCAGACCGCACAACCCTCACAATCACCGCAAGCGCTGTCATCGCGACGAGCACGAACAGCACACCGCTCCAGACTTCAAAAGCCAGACCCGCCAGGCGGGCCGACGCCGCATCTGCACAGGTCGCGCCCACCCGGAACATCGCCGGCCAGATCGCATCCAACTGCCATACCATGAGGGTGCGATCGGCCCAGGTAAAGGCACACGACAGGGTCTTGGCCGCGACAGTGTGCTGATACCAGGCGGCCAGCAGGCCGCCGATTGACAGGGCCAGCAGCAGGAGCGCCGCAACGATGGGGCCAAGCCGGGGTAGACCACGGGCCATCAGCGCACCGACGAAGGCGACCACGATGATCGCCATGACCACCACCCGCTGCATCACACACCAGGCGCAAGGCTCGATGCCGAATCCATGCTGCGAGACCAGCGCAATCAGCAGGGCGCAAAGGCTGAGAACACCGATCGCCACCAGCAGACTGACGGATCGGCTGTCGCGGCGGTCGATGAAAAGGGAGCGTGAGCGTGGCATCTTCGAATCATAGCCGCTCAGCGCTCGCCCGAGGCCGGTCATGGGGCGCAAGACAGTTCGGGCTGTGGCGGCGTGTAGACTCGCCGCCAATGATGGATCTACGCTCCCGTGTCCTGCCCAATGGCCTGACGATCGCCTCGGTGAGGCTGCCCGGGTTCCGCACCGCAGCGGTCGGCACCTTTGTACGGGTCGGATCGCGCGACGAGTCCGCATCACTCAACGGCATCTCGCACTTTCTCGAGCACATGGCATTCAAGGGCACGGCCACGCGCGATGCCCGCCGCATCTCGCTCGAAATCGAGCGAGTCGGCGCGATGATGAATGCCTACACCGCGAAAGACCACACCGCCTTTCATACCGTGCTGCTGGCTGAACATATGCCGGTGGCGCTCGATGTCCTGGCCGATGTGGTGCTGCGCTCGACCTTTCCGCCCGATGAGATCGAGCGCGAACGACAGGTGATCCTGCAGGAGATCGGCGAAGCCGCCGACGACCCCGAATCGATCGCCCAGGATGAATTTGATCTGCGCGCCTATCCCAAACAGGCCTTTGGCCGGCCGATCCTGGGCAATGCCCGGTTTGTGAAGCGCGTCGGACGCGACGATTTTCGCGACTACATGGGCACGCATTATTTCGGCAGCAACACCGTGGTCTCGGCGGTCGGCGACATCGATCACGACCGCTTCGCCGACGAGGTCGAACAGCGCTTCGGTGCGATGCCGCAGGGCGTCCGATCGCAGCGCGAGGCCGCGCGCTATGTCGGCGGCTTCCGGCATGTCGACGATGACTACGAGCAGACCTCGGTCGCGCTCGGCTGGCCGGCACCGGCGCGCAGCGACCCGGCATTCCCGGTGTATGAACTGCTGGGCGAGTTGCTGGGCGGCGGCATGTCGTCGCCGCTTTTTCAGGCTGTCCGTGAACGGCATGGCCTGGCCTACCAGATCGACGCCTGGACAGAAGGCCATGATGACTGCGGTCTGATGCAGGTGACCGCCGGCGTTGCGCCACGCAATCTGCGGCTCTTTTTCGATGTGGTCTGCGGCGAGATCAGCGAGCTGACCCGTCGCATCACGCCGGAAGATCTCGAGCGCACCCGCAACCAGCAGGCCACGCACCTGGCCCGCAGCCTCGAACGCCCGATGGAGCTGGCCGAGACCGTGGCCCGTGACCTCCTGGTTCATGGCCGCGTACTGTCACCGATCGAGCGGATTGCCACCACGATGGCGATCGGAGAGACCGAACTGCAGCAGGCCGCACGCGACCTGCTGTCGCAGCCACCGACGCTGGTGCTGGTCGGTCGGGCCGGACGCGGTGATCATCACCGGGCGGTCAGGCGCAGCCTCGACCACTGACCGACACCGGTCAGCGACAGTCCGAGGCTCAGGACGCCGTCAGCGGCGCGCCGGGCCGTGTCAGCGCAATACCGCCATCGCGGCAGGCCTGCGCAAACGCCGACGAACCCAGCCAGCGGAACTCTGCCTGCCTGAAGACGCCGATCGGATCGCCCTGATCGAGGCCATTGGCCGGATGGCAGGCGATCAGTGCACCATCGGGCAACTCGTCAAGCATGCTGCGCCAATGCGACTCGATGCCCTTGGCATCGGTGAGGTGCTGCAGGCCGCCGAACGCGGTATTGGCTGTCAGCCCGGCCTCGTCGAGTCGCCGGGCCATTGCCGGCGCACCCAGAAGACGCAAGGCCAGTCGTTTGGCGGCCGAGTTGCGGGGACCAAAGGCCGGAAACAGATTTCGCACGACGATGCCGCCGCCGTGTCGCGCCACCGCATCGAGAACGAGTTCGCGCAAGGGCGGCAGGACATGGACATGACGGTGGCTGTCGACGAAATCCGGCGCACGTCCGGCCAGATCCTCGAAGGCCTGCCATTGGGCCGCGATTTCTCGCGCAAGCGCCTTGCGAGGCATCGACAAGGTGGCCGCGCGTGCGGCAAGCCAGGCCGCGCCTGGCAAGGGCCTGCCATCGGCCAGACCGACGCCCTCGACGAAATTCAGATGCAAACCGAGGGCAACGCCCTCAGGGATCTCGCGCAGGTGTTGCCAGGCCTGCGGCCAGCGCGCGCCGGCGGTCATCGCCGTGATCGCGGTGAGTCGTCCGCAAGCGGCCAGATCGAGGATGCCCCGGCTCACTGGCTCGGAAAGCGCAAAGTCGTCCGCGCAAATTGCAATTCGCCTCAATGGCATGGCGGCCTCAATCAGGCCTCATCCCGAGTCGGCTGCGCGAGCCCTTCGTCGATGCGGTCGATGAGATACAGCGGACGCCCCTTGACCTCCCGATAGATGCGGCTGATGTAGGCGCCGAGCGCCGCCACTGACAGCATCTGCAGGCCACCAAAAATCATGATGCCGGCCGCAAGCGTGGCAAAGCCACCAATCTTTTGCCCCAGAAACAGGGTCTCGAAAATGATCCAGCCGGCAAAGCCGAAAGCAAAGATCGACACGATGATGCCGGCCCACCCGAAGATCTGCAGCGGGAGCGCCGAAAACGAGGTCACGCCGGTGGCTGCGAGCTTGACCAGCTTGCGCGCCCCGAACTGCGACGTGCCGGCAGCACGCGGCGCCACTTTAAAAAATTCGCCGATCTGCCTGAACCCCAGCAGGGCGAACAGGCCCTTCATCATGCGTTCGCGTTCGGGGAATCGATTGAGCGCATCGACCACCTTGCGATCAAGCAGCCGGAAGTCGCCGGCACCACGCGGCAGGACGATCCGGTCCTCGCGTCCGACGAACTGGTGAAACGCCCAGCGCAGCAGCCGTTTGCCCAGGGTCTCGGGCTCGGGGTCATGCCGCACGCCATAGACCATGTCGTAGCCCTCACGCCAACGGGCAATGAAGACCGGCAGGGTTTCAAGCGGATGCTGGAAGTCAGCATCCATGATCACGACCGCATCGCCCGAAGCGATCTGCAGGCCGGCTGTCATCGCCGCCTCCTTGCCGAAGTTGCGCGACAGACGAACCACCCTTACTGCCGGGCTGCGTGAGGCGGCCAGGGCCAGCGCCGGGCTGCCGTCGCTGCTGCCGTCATCGACCACAACGATTTCCCAGCGCAGATCGAGGCTGCCCAGAAACTGCTGCAGCGCGCCGAGAAAATCGCCAATCACCTGCGCTTCGTTGTAGACCGGCACGATCACCGACAGCAACGCATCCGGGCCACGCGCCAGGATCGGCAGACGCGGCGCATCAGACACGGTCAGGTCGCGCCCGGACGCGGCAAGCGACGCGCCCGCTGTTGTGGGATGAGTGACGCCCTGCTTCAACGCGCCCCCTGAGCCGGCGCGATCGGGCGCACCAGCGTGTAGTTGTCATGGGCCATCAGGACCTCGATCTGGCCGGCCGCCAGTTGCGGCGCGACCTGCTCATTGGAAATGATGCGCAGTCCGTCGCCGCGTGCATAGCAGGCAGCCTGCGACACCGGATCAATACCGATGCAAGTCCGGCCACGCGAATAAAACGCCCCGGAAAAACGCAGACTGCCGGGAACGCTCAGGGGCAGGCTGCCGGCAGGGTCGATGCGATCGACCTGCGCCATCAGATAGCGGGCTGAACCGGCATTCAGCCGGCTGAACATCACCGGCGCAATCACCGCCAATATCGCGACCCAGATCAGCCCGGCGACGGCCGCGACACGCAGGCGCGAACCAGACAGCGTCGCCAGACGAAGCGCCAGCAACAGCGCGAAAGGCGGGATTGCGGTCAGGCAGTAGGTCCAGATGATGTTTCGGGCGAAGGTAAACATGAGCAGCGGCGCGAGCGTCCAACACCACCACCATAACCGACCCGGCGATGCGACGCCGTCATGGCCTGCGTTGTCGGAGGCGCTCGCGCCACGCGGCATCAGCCAGGCCAGCAACCAGGGACCGAGCGACATCACGGTAAAGGCCCAGATCATGCCGATCGGCTCGATATGGGCCGAGCCGTAGCGATCGCCCTTCCAGCCGGGTTCGATAAAGCGCATGAAATGCTCGCCGACGATGAAATAGCTCAAGAAGCCCGGGTAATAGGCCTCGGCAAGCAGATACCAGGGCAGTGCGAGCAGCAGCGCCAGCGCCAGCGCACGGATCGAGAAAAACACGCGCCAGGTCTGCCAGGGTGCCCGAAGGGCCAGCCCGTAAAGAAAAATCGGAAACGCGATCAGCGCCACGGTGGCCAAGCCCTTGGCGAGCGTGCCCAGACCCACCGCGGCCCAGAAACCGTTGCGCCATGTGGCGCGGCGATCGGGACTCGCGGTGATCAGCTTGGTGGCGCAGGCCATCGCCACCGTGATCGCCAGGCATTGCACCGCGTCGGTCATGACCGCACCGGCAGCAATGAAGCCCAGCGGCGCGCTCGCCACGATCAGGGCGGCAAACAGCGGCGAGACCTGGGTGATCGACCCGCCACGGGCGGCAAGCCGCATGGTGATCAGGATGACGATCGCCATCGTCAGCAGCGACGGCAGTCGCAAGGAAAACTCGCTCACGCCAAGCAGGGTTGCCGAGACCATCGCGAGCCAGGTCGATGCCGGCGGTTTGGCAAAAAAAGGCAGCTCAGGCGATGAATGAGGCATCAGCCAGTAGCCATGGGCGACCCCGACACGCGCGATCTCGCCATAGCGAGCCTCGGTCGTGTCAGCCAGAGGCAGCAGCGCGTTGAGTCCGAGGCGAATCAGCAGCACGCCGAAAAGCGCTGCGATCAGCAGGAGGACCACGGTCCGATCAGGGGCTCGCGCGGATCCCGACGCAGCACGAAGCACAGGCTCGTCAGCGGGAAATAGGGGCATCGAGGGTGCAAAGGGTGCCAGCAGCGAAGACCCGCGGGAGCATACCGTATCGGTCCGCAGGCTAGCCTGCATCAATTTCCTGCGCCCCCAGCTTGAGTCTGGGAATGAGCTCGCGCCCGTACTCGCTCACATCATTGACCGGATCGAAGCCGCGAATCAGAAACGAGTGGACACCCATCCGGTAGTACTTGAGCATGGCATCGGCCACC
Source organism: uncultured Burkholderiales bacterium (assembly GCA_903903975.1). Classification (GTDB taxonomy): domain Bacteria; phylum Pseudomonadota; class Gammaproteobacteria; order Burkholderiales; family Burkholderiaceae_E; genus UBA4615. The sequence goes on along the minus strand of CAIVAS010000207.1, from coordinate 1,151 downwards.
TGCTGCGGTGTACCCACCAGACACGATGAATTGCCCCGGCCACCGGCCAGCGCTGCCACCGGCATCCACAGCCGCTCGTCGTGCACATCGCCGCGCGAGGCAATCTCGACCAGGCGCTCAGCCGAGGCATCGAGCGCGCGCGTGGGCATGGCGCCGCCGTCTTTCAGGTCCTTGAGCACCCGTGATGCGCGATCCCAGGCCGCGCCTTCGGTCTCGGCAATGATCGGACGAAACGACATGTTGAAACCCGGTGCCGGGCGCTGCTGAGCCGCCACCCGGGCTCGAAAGTCGTTCATGCGCGCCTGGGTATCGGCCAGCGGCTCGCCGTACATCGCAAACACATCGCAGTGCGCCGCACCCATCATCAGCGCACCTTCCGAAGAGCCTCCGAAAAACAGCGGCGGATAGGGCTTCTGAATCGGCCGCGCATCGGTGCGCACATCGGCAAAGCGGTAGAAGCGGCCTTCGTGATCGAAGGGCTGGGTTTGCGTCCAGACCTTGCGCATCACGTCAAGGTATTCGGCGGCACGCTGGTAGCGCTCCTCCTTGGCAGTGAAATCGCCATCTCGCTGCATGTCTTCATCGGTCACGCCGGCGATGATGTGCAGGGCCAGGCGCCCTCCCCACAGGGCATCAAAGGTTGCCACGGTGCGAGCCGCAAGCGTGGGCACCAGCACACCCGGTCGATGCGCAATCAGAAAGCCCAGTCGGCGTGTATGGGCTGCGGCATAGGACGCCACGCCAAAGCCCTCAGCCGAACTCGAGTAGTAGCCCACCAGCACCAGGTCGAAACCGGCGTCCTCATGGGCCCGGGCAAACTCGGCCAGAAACCCGGGTGAGATGCCACCTGAAATCACATGCAGCGTGTTGCCTTTGGGCGGATCGACACCGATCATCCCAATGATCCGAACCGGCATGGTGTCTTCCCCTGATCGTCTTTTGTTTGAACGGCCAGCTTAGCATTCGACCTGGCCCGCCTGACGTGCCAGGCTGCGCACTCAGGCGGGCGCGAAGCTCGCCTTTCCAGCGCTCATCGCCTGCTCGCCCGAGCCGGTGAGCACATCAAACGCAATTTCATCCCCGTCGCGGCGCAAGGCGCGCATGCGGATAGTCTCCAGGGGAGCCACCGGGCGTCGGAACTCGCCCTGCAG
>CAIVAS010000206.1 GCA_903903975.1 uncultured Burkholderiales bacterium | reverse complement strand
GACTTGGGTAGGATTCGCTCCAACCCGCCGCAACCCGCCGCAAAGACGGCTCAAGGAGACAAGGACATGACCCAAACTACCCGTCGCAATCTGATGATCGCCGCCGCTGCCGGTGCTGCCACCGGTTTGTCGACGCCGCTTCGCAGTGCCCGTGCGCAGACCTCGTCCTGGCCATCCAAGCCGATCCGCATCATCGTGGGTTTTGCGCCTGGCGGCCTCACCGACGCCTATGCCCGGATGTTTGCCGAGCAGATCACCGCGCGCTACAACCAGCCGGTGATTGTTGAAAACAGGCTGGGTGCCGGCGGCAATATCGCGATCGACGCGGTCTGCAAGTCACCCGCCGACGGCTACACGCTGCTGGCCACCACGACCGGCGCGGTCTGGCAGAACCGGGTGCTTTACAACAAGCTGCCCTTCGATCTGGCCAAGGACCTCACGCCGGTCACGGTTTTCCCGTCGGGCCCCTTGCTGCTGGCCGTGCCTGAGCGGGTGCCGGCCAAAACCACCCTGGAGCTGATCGAATACGCGCGCAAGAACCCCAGCATCATGGGCTCGTATGCGCCGGCGTCTTTTCCGCACATGCTGGCCGAGAACTTCAACAAGCTCTACGGCACCAAGATCGAGACGGTCCACTACAAGGGCGAAGGCCCGATGTGGGTCGAGATGGGCAGCGGGCAGCAGGAAATGGCGGTCGGCAGCTATCAGGCTTATGCCACCGTCCAGGGCAAGGGTGTTCGGGCGATTGCCGCGACCGGCCTGGTCCGATGCCCCAAGTTCCCCAATCTTCCGACCCTGGTCGAGCAGGGCATCAAGGGCGATGTCTGCCGTCTCGATGGTGGCCTTGCGATCACCGCGCCGGCGGGCGTGCCGGTCGACATTCTCGAGAAGCTGTCGAAAGTGGCGGTCGATGGCAATGACACGCCGCGCGCAAAGCAGTTGCGCGAGAACTTCGCGATTCCGGATGCCACCAAAGGTCGGGAAGACGCACTGCGCATGTGGCGCGAGGTTGCGCCGATCTGGATCGCCGAAGCGACTGCGGTGGGCGTCAAGCTCGACTGATCCGAGCAGGCTTGCGGCGGCGGCCTTGTGCGACTCAGTGCGTGCGGGGCGCCGAATCGGGCGACGTGATCGCTGTGCCGATCGGTCGGTTTATCAGGCGAGTCTGGGCATCCGCCACGGCAGCATCAGCCTGACTGGCAGCGATACCAGACGCGGGATGCTCAGGGACTCGTGAATCGAGGTCACCTGCTCGCCAAACAGGCCTGAGGCGAGCGTCGAGCGGACATAAAACGGCGTGTCCTCGAGGGTTTCGAGCACGCGCGCCGGTGGGTTGTCGTCGGTATGGATCGCTCGCGCGACGCGCCACAGCGAAGCCGGCAGCTGCTGGCGAGCGGGCGGCTCAAATGAACTCGTCGTGCCATCGGGCGCAAATCGCTGGGCAATCACGCGTCCGGGCCCACTCGACGGTCTGACGTCGTAAATGACTGCGGTGCTGCCGTCCTTCATCCGCGCTCGCGACCAGTCCCAGTCGACAAAGCCCTTTTCAATGGGCTCGTCGCCTTCATTCGAATCCATGTAGGCCGCACCGCCCCAGCTGACGCCCGGCTGATCGAGTGTGACTTCGATCCGTGCGCAGGGGGCGATCGGGCCCCAGCGGTGGCGGTCATTGGCATCGAGAGGGGTGACGAAGCGGCAAAGCGCACTCGGCACCAGCCTGATACGGCCCTTGACCGCTCGCGGCAACGGCACGGAGCGCTCGTCGAAATCGACCACCAGCGCCTCGCCATCCCAGGCCATGCGGCTCGGACCGACGACGAATTCGCGAGCGCTGCGTCGGGTGCTGCGCCGACCGCGTTCGGTCATCGCCCAGCGTTTGCCGCCGTCGCCATAGAGCGCGACATTGATTGCGCAGAAGTCTTCCGGGTCGCCTTTGCCAAAGGCGCGCGAGAAAGCGTAATAAGGCGAAAAAACGCTGCCCACGAAGGCAATGATGCTCAGGCCATGGCGGCCGTCGTCGCTGAGTGCGTCGAGGTACCACCACAGATAGCCGCCATCCGGGACTGTCTGATCGAAGCGGGGGATTCCTTGAGAATCGCGCCCGCCTCGGCCATTCGAGAATGCACCCTGAGTCATGTCGATGTCAGGGCCAGTCGGCCAGGAGCTCTCCTGGCCGACCAAGCGATGCCCGCGTCAGTTGGTTGCGCCGACGACCTTGTTGTCGTCTGTTGCGCCGGCAGCCGGAGCTGCCGCTGCGGGAGCAGCACTTGTCGACCCTGCGGCCGGGGCACCTGCGGCACCGCTTGCACCAGCGTCCGACGCGGGTGCCGCCGAGGCGGTCGATGCAGCGCCTGCTGCGCCAGCGGCGGCGACCGTCACCGGCAGCGGGCCTTGCAGCTCACGATGATGCTTGGCCATTTCTGCCCCGTAGAGCGGCTTGAAAGCGCCTTGATGGCAGGTGCCACAGCCCACTTTCGCAACATCACCCTTCGGTCCGAGACGATTGGCCGGGAAAGTACCGGTCAGCGGCGTCAGGTAGTCGTTATTGAGATCGCGTGCCATCCGGATGCCGTACCAGGCGGTTGCCCGGGTTGGCGGCGAGACGTCCCACGACTGAAACGACTGGGTGTTGTGGCAATAGGTGCAATTGACGCCCAAGGACTGCGACATGTGCATCATCAGGCCGTAGGTGAACTCGGCCTGTTTGGTCGAGTTCCGGTTGGCCGCATCGCCTGTCATCGCCAGCGCTTGATTGCCGTTGACCCGGATCGGCTTGGCGTCCTGCAGATACTGGCTAAGCGGATCGTAGGGCAGCGACGAATAGGCCACCGTGGGGGACGGCTGATTCTGACCTTCCAGATCACCCAGCAACGCACCGGTGGAGCGCTTGTCAGCCGGTGCAAACCAGACCTGGTTGGGTACAGGATTGCCGCGGTGGCAGGTGTAGCAGGTCACACCGGTTGCGCCCACATGGGACTTCCAGTCGGCATTGACGTGTTGCGTCATCTGCAGCATCCGACGGGCCACGACCTTGGTGTATTTCGAGTCGTCCGCGAAATTCGCCGCATTGTGGCAGTAGGTGCAGCCCTCTTTGGGAGCGACCCACTGGGTGATCGAGACCATATTGCGGGCGAACTCACCGACGCTCAGCTCGCCGAGGACCTTGACATTCTGATAGACGTCCTTGGCCTTCGGCCCGTCTGCGCTGGCCGCTTCGGCCGGTGCGGGCGCAGCGTTGAGCGAGGTCTGGGTGGCAAGCAGCCGCTGGTTGTAGAGCTGCTGCATGCCGGTGCCGCGATAGCCTGTCTGGACACTTTCGATTGGCGGTCGCTCGCAACCGGCCAGCACAGCAAGCGCTGCGAGTGGCAGAACGAGCGATCGGAAGCGAAATGCTCGGATCATTATTTTGCTCCCAACATGTTGATTTCGACGCGACGCGCAGAGGCGTCTTCACCCGAGACATTTGCTTCAGTCTGGATCGGCTTTTCGAGGACAAGACGGTCTTCGGCGATGCCTGCACCGACCAGGGCGTCCCGAACCGCGAATGCCCGCTTCTTGGACAGTTCCTCGTTCATGGCCCGATCGCCGGTTGCCGAGTGGTAGCCCGAGATGCTGACCTTGAGGTCGGGCTTGGCGGCCAGTTCGGCGGCGAGCTCTTTGATCACGGTGGTCTGCGCATCGACGATTGCCGGCGAGGCGACCGGGAAATAGACCACTGCGCCGGTTGCGGTGCGCGCGGCGGTGCCGTCGAGCGACTTGGCGACCGGTGCGGCGGGACGCTGCAGTGCCGGGTCGACCACCACCTTGTAGCTGGTGGGGTAGGAAGGCACGACACCGTGTTTGGCCGACCAGAGATACCAGTTGTCGACGACAGGGCCGGTCAGCAGGATGCCGATACCACCCACTAGCGGGCACAGCACGGCAAACCACCAGGCCCAGCGGTGAATCGACTCCATCGTCGCATTAAAGCCCATCGTCCAGCGCCAGAACAGACCGGCGCGCTCGGACGCGGTGCCGCGATCGACGATCTGCTCGATCTCGCGCTCGCCGCCGAAGCGGCTGACCGCCAGGATGGTCGCGCCGTGCATCGCAAACAGCAGCACCGAGCCATACAGGAAGACGATCGACAGGGCGTGGAAGGGGTTGTAGAAGAGGTTGCCGTGGCGCAGCGACAGGGCGGAAACCCAGTCAAGGTGGGGGAAGATGCCGAAGGGCACCGCCTCCGACCAGCTGCCCATCATGATCGGACGGAAAAAACCGCAGACCAGATAGAGCCAGATGGCTGCGGCATAGGCCCAGGCCACATGCGTGCCAAGTCCGAGTTGCCGCGCCCGTCGGTAAGTTCGGGCCCACCACAGGAAGATCGATGTGGTCAGCATGAAACCGACAATCAGCCACCAGCCGCCATGGGCCAGCGGCGGAATGCTCAGACCATAACTCGGCGGCGGCGGCTCAAGCGCAAGCCAGAACAGCTGACGCACGAGCTGGATGGGGTTCCAGTCGACTGACGCCAGCATGTTGAAGCCGATGATGTTGAACGCCAGGGTTCCGAAGACCAGCGACGCCACGCCCAATCCACCGAGATAGACCGGTCCGATCTGGGCATTGCCCAGTCGACCCAGAAGGTGAACATAGAAGGGCTTGCCGTCGCGCTGCCAGTCTTCACGCGGCAGCGCAACGCCCGCTTGGGTCGGGCCGGTCGGCTGGACCGTTGTAAACAGATTTTGATATTCAGCCATGTTGGATCTCCTCGACTCGGTCCGGACTAGTGCTGCCAGATCGGCAGGTTCAACCACCAGCCCCACCACTCGGGCCAGCCGCGGGTCCAGAACGGACCGCTGATCACGATACAAAGTGCTGCAAACCAGACTGCCGACAGCGCGAGGAACAGTCCCAGGCGGTGGATGCCGAGTGTGCCGACCGAGTAACCGATCAGATCGCGAAAGAAGGTGTCTTCATGCTCGGGCGTCTTGACGGTCTCGCCGGCTTTCGGATTGACCGCCGACAGCACCAGGCCACCGTGCATCGACAAGGCCAGCGTGGTCGCGAAGAACAGACTTGCCGCGATCATGTGCGCCGGGTTGTAGTGAAAGTGCAGGTACTGGTAAGCGACGTTGCTCACCCAGTCGAGGTGCGAATAAATGCCGTAAGGAAAGGCATTACCCCATGCGCCCATCAGGACCGGGCGAATCACCTGCAGGGTGAAGTAGGCAAAGATCGCGAAGCTGAAGGCAACCGGCACGTGATAGCCCATGCCCAGCTTGCGGCAGATCTCGACCTGACGAAGTGCCCATGAGCAGAAGGCACCGAGCGCGCAGACCGTGATGACCTGCCACAGCCCGCCCTCCATCAGCGGCGCGAATCGAAGTCCATATGACAGATCCGGCGGAGCAATACTGATCTGCCAGAGGTTCCAGGTCGGACCCATGGCGGCTGCCCAGAGGATCATCGTGGTGCCAAGCAGCGCGAAGAACGCCGTCGTGACGCCAAAAAAGCCCACGTAGAACGGGCCAACCCAGAAATCGAAGAGATCGCCCCCAACCAGGGTGCCTCCACGAATCCGGTATTTTCTTTCGAAACTCAGCATTGCCATGATTGGATCCCCTGACTCTGACGCGGCTCAGCCCTTGCGCGGCCGCACTCGGTCGTTATTTGTAGACGGGCGACACCGGTCAAAAAGACCGGCGCGCCGTCGGTCAAGCAGAAAACCGGTCCTTCTTACTTCGAAGGATTCGGGGTGTTCTGCATTGCTGCCCCAGCCCTTGCCGCCGTTGCTTTGACGGTGTCCGGATGCCAGGTGTTGATGTTGTAACGGTCGCCACTGATCTGGATCAGATGGATGCTGGTCGACACGAAAGCAATCAGGAGTCCGGTGAGGATGATCGCTTTGCGCGGGTCGACGATTCGCCAATAACGCCACATGTTTGTGTCCTTTCTTCAACTCAGATGGGAAATGATTGTGTAGACAGCAGACTTCGAGCCGTCCCACATCGTTTGCGCGCCTTCTGCCCCAGGCAGCCAGGTACGCCAGTTCCAGAACAACATCTGCCCCAAGACAGCAAGCGTCATGAAAATGATGAACATCACCAGAAAGGTCAGGTGTAAACCATCGAGAGGTCTGACCATCCCTTGCGATGAGTGTTCAACGTTTTCCATAGCCATGATTGCCACCTTCGGGTTTCGCTGTCAGAACCAGGGACGCCAGATCCACACCAGGCTGTGCGCAACGAATGCGCCTACGGCCCAGAGGATGTAACCCTGGACGTAGTACTGGTGGAATTCCTGGCACTCTGCGTCCGTCAAACCGGACGGATTCACTTTCTCTGCCATTGTTAAGATCTCCAAAGAATGTGCCTTGTGGCGAACTCATCGCCGATAGGCCTACTCAACACTGCCGCACCGTTTCCGCTGCGACTCCCAAATGCCGGGCGAACCCAGCGCCTTGTCAGGTCGATCGGGGTGGAACCGGCGCGCATTACGCGGCCTGCCCCAGTCTCGATCGACCGAACAACTTCGCGAAGCCTTCGGCTTCGACTGTTTCCTGTCCTGCAGCACGCGCGTCCTGTTCGGCACGATCGCGTATCCGCTTGGCGGCCGAGATCCGAACCAGCACTGGCTCGGCCTCGATCATTTCTTCGAACATCCGGTGCGCTTCCGGCTCCCACGGCATCGAACCGACACCCGAGGCACGGCTCGGGGTGGCATCGATGCGGTCCATCTCGGTGCCCAGCGGCAGGATGTGGAAGAGCGCATCGAAGAGCGCGTTGCACACTTCCTGTACGACATAAGTCGCGCCGGAGTAGCCCATGAAGGGGGTGCCGGTGTGGCGGCGGATGATCGCGCCCGGAAATGAGGCCGGAATGTAGGTGGCACGCCCGCCGGTTTCGGCCAGATACATGCGTTCGTTGAAGCTGCCGAAGAGCACCAGCGGGGTTTTTTCCTGCACCAGCTTTCTGACCGCATCGTTGTCGGTCTTTTCACCGGGCTTTCGCGAGATCGCGAAATTGCAGGGCAGTCCCATCTCGTCTTCGAGGAAGTGGCGCAGACCGCGTGCATAAGTCTCATTGGCCACAACGCCGAAAGTGGCGGTGCCAAAAAAATCCTGAGTGACCGAGCGCCAGAGATCCCACAGCGGCTTGATCGTGGTGTGCTTTTCGCGCTCGATGAAGGGCTCGGGATCGAGGTCGAGGAGCTCGCCGAGCGTGCGCAAAAACTTGGTGGTGCTGTGCAGACCGATCGGCGCCTGCAGATAGGGCCGATCGAGCCCTTCGCACAGCATGCGGCCGAATTCGCGATACATGCAGATGTTGACGTCGGCTTCGACCAGGCGCGAGACATCGGCCAGGTGCGAGCCCAGCGGGAAGACCATGTTGATGTCGGCGCCGATGCCCTGCACCAGACGACGGATTTCGGCCAGATCGCTCGGCGAATTGAAGGTGCCGTAGCAGGGTCCGATAATGTTGACGCGAGGCTTTTCGCCTGCGGCGCGGGGTTTGCGCTCGGGCACTTTGCGCAGACCGTATTCGGACCACAGCCAATACATCGCGCGGTTGGCGCATTGCCACTGGTCTTCGTCGATCGTGCGCGGCAAGAAGCGCTGCAGGTTCGTGCCTTCAGGGGTCACGCCGCCACCGATCATTTCGGCGATCGAGCCGGTGACCACCACCGAGGGCAGGTCCGGGTCGAGGGTCTGATGGGCGCGCTTCATCGCGCCTTCGGTGCCTTCGCGTCCAAGCTGCTCTTCGGCCAGGCCAGTGACCACGATCGGCAGCTCATGCGGCGGCAGTGCGTCGCTGTAGTGAAGCACCGAGGTGACCGGCAGGTTCTCGCAGCCCACCGGGCCGTCGATGACGACCTGCAGCCCCTTGATGGCGGTGAACACATAGACCGCGCCCCAATAGCCGCCGGCGCGATCATGATCGAGGACCAGCATCAGATCATCTCCTCGGCCTTGCGCTTTTTCTGAAGCTTGATCACCTGGCGCCGGGTGTGCTCGCGAAACTCGGGACGGTCTTTCGGAGTGTCTTCCCAGACGCCGGCGGCAAAGCCTTCGCCGACATCACCGAAGAAGTTCTTCATTTCATCGAAGCGCGACTTGTTGGCAATCGCGTTGTTGATGACCATCGCCAGCGACCCGGCACCGGCCGGGCCCATCAGGGGACGAGCCGAGATCAGGTTGGTGAAGTAGAGCGACGGAATGCTGGCCTGCTTGGCGGCCTGCACGACCGGTGTCGTGCCGATGGCCAGATCGGGCTTGAATTCGGCCATCGCGGCGAGGTCCTGCTCGAGCGAGGCCCGGAACTGCACATGGACGCCGCGGGCCTCGAGCCATTCGCGATCGGGGTCGCTCCAGGGGGTGCGCGGGCAGGCACTGCCGACATAGCGCAGGTCGGCGCCACTTTCGACCAGCAGGCGAGCGACCAGCAGCTCGGAGCCTTCGTAGCCGCTCATGGTGATGCGGCCCTTGATCGGCAGCTTTGCGAGCGCGCCTTTGATGGCCGGCAGGATGCGGTTCTTGGCGCCGTCGATCTTGTCTTGTGCCACGCCCGCCGCAGTGCCGATCGATTGCAGCCAGGCCTCGGTGCCGTCGTAGCCGACCGGTGCGGAGCCGACGATCTTGCGACCGGCTGCTTCGAACTCGCGGATGCTGGCGGTGTAGAAAGGATGGATCGCGGCGACCGCAGCGCAGTCGAGGGCGGCATAAAGCTCACGCCATTCGCGCGTCGGCACCACCGGGCCTGCGGCCAGACCCATCGGCTCGAGCATCATGCCGATGATGACCGGGTCAGCCGGGAAGATTTCGCCAAGCAGCGTGATCGTGGGCTTTTGAGCGCGCCCGGTACGCGGTGCCTGAACCGGGCCGGCGGTGATTTCGGCGCGGGCGAATTTGAGCATCGCACCGGCCAGCACGTCCTTGGCTTCGGCATGGGTCGGCACACCGAACCCCGGCACGTCGATGCCGATGATCCGCACACCGTTGATCTCTTTGGGCAGCAACTGAAGCGGCACGCCGCTGGCGGTGGGCACGCACAGATTGATGATGATGATCGCGTCGAATTTCTCGGGATCGGCCTGCGCGTGCACCGATTCGCGGATGTCTTCGAAGAGCTTGCCGGTGACCAGGCTCTCGGAATTGAAGGGGACATAGCCGACGCTGCGGCGTGCGCCGTAGAAATGCGAGGTGAAGGTCAGGCCATAGACGCAGCAGGCCGATCCCGACAGGATGGTCTGGGTGCGACGCATGCGCAGACCGACGCGCAGCGACCCGAAGGCCGGGCACATGCTCTGGGGCTGATCGTGCGGGCCGCGCGGATAGTCGGCGGCATATTGCTGAAGGGTCTCGCTCTTGCCCGCGGCGGCGGCGGCCGCCAGCATGGTTTCTGCGCCCGAATGGCAACCCAGCCCGTCTGCCTTCAGGGCTTCGGGATTGGGCACGGCGGGCTGTTGCGGCTGATCCATCGTCAGGGTTCCGTCAGGCCGCGTCGTCGTAGACGACTTCAAGCGAGGCTTTGGTCGATTCGACCTTGCCAACCATGTCAACCAGCGTTGCCGGCTCGAGCACCACATCGCGACCGACCGCCGACGCCGAGAACAGGCCGAGCAGCGAGTCTTGCGACAGGGGCTTGGGGCGCACCGGCGGGGCTTCGCCGACATTGGTGGCGAGCGTCTCGAAGAGCGGTGCCCAGGCTGTGCCGGGGCGGCCGATGATTTCGTAGCTCGCGCTCTTGCGGCGGATATCTTCGTGCGCCGGGATCGCGGCCAGCACCGGGATGCCGGCAATGTCGGCAAAGGCCGCAGCCTCACCAGTGCCGTCGTCCTTGTTGATCACCATGCCGGCCACACCGACATTGCCGCCGAGCTTGCGGAAATATTCGACCGCCGAGCAGACGTTGTTGGCCACATAAAGCGACTGCAGGTCGTTGCTGGCGACGACGATGACCTTCTGGCACATGTCGCGCGCAATCGGCAGGCCAAAGCCGCCGCAGACCACGTCGCCCAGGAAGTCGAGCAGGACGTAATCGAAACCCCAGTCGTGAAAGCCCAGTTTTTCGAGGGTTTCGAAGCCGTGGATGATGCCGCGTCCACCGCAGCCGCGGCCGACTTCAGGGCCGCCGAGTTCCATCGCGAACACGCCGTCACGCTTGAAGCAGACATCACCGATGGAGACGGCTTCGCCGGCGAGTTTCTTGCGCGACGAGGTTTCGATGATCGTCGGGCAGGCGCGGCCGCCGAACAGCAGCGAGGTGGTGTCGCTCTTGGGGTCGCAGCCGATCAGCAGAACCTTCTTGCCCTGCTGCGCCATCATGTAGGAGAGGTTGGCGAGGGTGAAACTCTTGCCGATGCCGCCCTTGCCATAAATCGCAATGATCTGGGTTTCTTTGGTAGCCGGCGAGGTGCTGACCGGATCGGGTTCGATCGCGGCTTCGGCCCGCAGCCGGTCCATTTGAACGAACTGCAGGGGTGCTGTCGCGGGAATGCCGGGGGTTGTCATGAAACGTGTCTCCAATCCAGAACCATCTTCAGGCAGGCGGCATCGCCAAATGCAACCGGGTAAGCCGACGAGGCACGCTGTGCGTCCTCGCGGTGGGTAATCAGATCGTCGAGCTTGAGGTGACCGGTTTCGATCAGCCACTTGACTGCGAGGAGGTCGGGGCGCTTCCACTCGGCGGCAACGCGGATCGTGGTCTCGCGCATGAAGGCCGGCGCGAACGCGAACGACAAGGGCTGGGTGTAAAAGCCTGCGAGCACGATTTCGCCGCCCGGGGCAAGACGCCCGATCAGGGTGTCGAGCAGGCTCGCGTCGCCGCTCACGTCATAGATCGCGCGATAGTCGCGGCGATCATCGTCTTCGGGGCGCACGACCGGATAGCCTTTGCCGCCCTGCGCGCGGACCGGATTGGTCTCCCAGACGGTCGGGGCCGGATGGCCGCCCAGCACCGTCAGGCGCGCAAGCAGCCGACCCAGGACACCGTGACCAATGATCAGGTCGGGCGGCACGATCGGGTTGCGCAGGCCGCCCATCGAGACGGCGTGATAGGCGGTGGCAGCCAGCGCCAGCAGCACGGCCTGATCGCCAAGGGTGTCGCTGATCTGGACAACGCGTTCGGCCGGCACGATGACCTGCGAGGCCGAGCCGCCGAAGAGGCCCTTGACTTCGCCGTAGCAGCTTGCGCCCGGTACGAAGACGGTATCGCCGACATTCAGTCCGGAACGTAATCCGGACTGCACCACACGACCGACCGATTCGTAGCCTGGCACCAGCGGATAACCCATGCCCGGGAACATCGGCATGCTGCCGGTCCACAGGAGCTTCTCGGTGCCGGTGCTGATGCCGCTGTAATGGACGTCGACCACCACGTCGGCAATGCCGGGGGGTGTCAGTTCGAGTCGATTGAACCCGATGTGTTCGGGTTTTTCGAGCACGACAGCCATCGTCTTCACTGCGTCACTCCTCGAGCCAGTCTTGTCGGCGGGCGTTTCGTGGTTCGCCCGTTTGTTTTTCGGAGCGTCAGCAGTGCGCTCGCTCCGTTCAGAAGTGTCATCTTAAGCAGACTATTTGACGTGTCAAGTAAAATTGACAGATGAAACGTGTTTCTTCCAACGACCGGAACGGTGATCGCCATTTGTCAGTTCGCCGGACGAGCCAGCAGGACGCGGGTCTGCAGTGGCAGGCGGGTGGCGAGCGTGCGTACCTGGCCGAATCCGGCCTCGTGCAGCAGGGCCTGGAGCCGCTCGGGTGTGCGCGATCGGCCGCGGCCCATG
>CAIVAS010000205.1 GCA_903903975.1 uncultured Burkholderiales bacterium | reverse complement strand
CCGGTGGGTTTTGCAGGACTCGAGAAGTTGAGCGACGGCAAGCTGCGTTACGCAGGTGCCGTGGTCGACCGCACCAGTTTGTTCTCCCATCAGGCCTCAGGTGCAGCGGTCTCTATGGACGAATTTGCAGTGGCCTTGCACCGTGACGCCGCAGTCAAACCGGACCGATCATTGGGTTGGCATCTTTGGGCAACCGATCTTTGCCTCCAGGCCGAACGGCTTGCCCGGCGGCCGATCGGGCAAATTCTCGATCTGCCACTGTTTCACAACTCGACAAACGATTACCAACTGCCCAATGCCTTTCGTGAGAGCGGACAACGGCTGCTCGAAAAATACCCCGACCTGGTGAGTATCCCGACGCTTTGTGGCTTGATTGACCGCAAAACGGCATTGGCCGAGATGGCGTGACGCGAGCTCAGTGAACGCCGAGTGGCAGGGACCTGGTGAACTATCACCAGCCGGCTATTCGCACCGCCAGGCGACGATCGATTTGGGGCTTTTTTTCGGTTCTTTTCAATCCAACCAGACAAACCTTTCAGTTTAGATTGGGATCGACTGACCACACGACAATCTGAAACTGACCGAAATGAACGCCCTGTTAGCCACTCTTCCAAACTCCGCGACCCGCCCGACCGCTGCTGCGCTTGACTCAACCGCACATCGCAATCAGCCGGGGCAGGGCAACATGGCGAATGCTGTCAACGCATCCCAATTGGACGCTATCGATTGGCGGGATATCCCGGTATTCATCGTCAACCGTAACCGTCATGCAGCACTCAAATCGCTGGTCGAGTGGTTGAAAGACTGTGGCACCAGAAACGTCTGCATTCTGGACAATTCATCGACCTACGGACCATTGCTCGATTGGTATGGAAAGCTCCCAGCGGATGTTCGACTCGTGCGCTTCGATACCAATCTCGGACCTTGGGTGTTCTGGAAAAAGAACCTGCACAGGGCGCTGGACATGCCTTACGTCATGTCTGACTCGGACCTGATACCCACCGACTTCTGCCCGCCCAACCTGATCTCGCGACTCCAGGAAACGCTTTGCCGATTTCCTGATGCCCAGAAGGTAGGACCATCTCTGCGGATAGACAATCTGGCCAGCAGTTACGCCCGAGCAGAAACAGCCTTCAAATGGGAGTCTCAGTTCTGGGAGCGCCCGATTGCACCCGGTCTGTTTTCAGCACCGGTGGACACGACCTTTGCAATGTATGCACCGAATGTCGATTTCAGCAGCGATATGCGAAATATCCGCTTGGGCTACCCCTACACAATGGACCATACGCCTTGGCTGGTAGACGATTCGGCGCTCTCTCACGAGGAGCAGTACTACCGCACTCATACCTCGAGCGAGTATTCCCACTGGAGCGGCGCCAATCATTGCAGCAGTTCAGTGGATCAGTCCGAACGCATTCAGAAGTACACAGAACGCGCGAAGGTGCTGCACCTCGGCTGTGGCGACGAATACATTCCTGGCTGGATCAACGTCGACAGCCACGGCAGAAAGCTCGACTTTGCATTCGCTTTTGAGCAGTGCGGCTCCGAACGCCTTCCTCTGCAGGACAACTCGATCGACGGTGTTTACATGTCGCACTCACTACATCACGTGCTCGACGTGCCCTCACTGTTTCGCGAGCTCTACCGTGTTGCACGCCCTGGCGCGCGTTTGTTCATACGGGTCCCGCATGGCGCCTCGAACGACAACTTTGCCGACCTGCGTAGCGTGCGCCCCTGGCTCGAAGATTCGTTCGATCAGTTAGCGGCGCCCCAATCAAGACACATGACGGCAGATTTCGACTGGCAACTGGAAGATCGCATGTTGGTGGTTGCACCAGACATACTCGCGCTTGGCCCGATTGAGGCAGAAAAAATCGTGAGCCGCGAACGAAACGTGGTCAAAGAAATGTGCATCACGCTTCGGGCGGTCAAGCCGGGGCGTGGTGCCAATGTGATGTCTGAGCCGTCACCGCCGATGCGCTTTACCGCCAACCCGCGACTTGAGCCGAAATTCACTGCGGGCGGTGGGGCGTTGAACAAGACCATCACTTCCGAAACGACAGCCCCGCTAAAGCCTCAATCAAACTCCTACCGACAGATCTACGACAATGTTTACCAAAAGTCACCCATCTACGCCGATCAGATGGATATGGCGACTGGCCGAAACGAGAAGGACGAGATCATCTTGGGCGCTATCAGGCATTTCGCGCCTACGACGCTGGTTGATTTAGGCTGCGGACAGGGCCACTACGTGCGACACAGTCGTGCAATGGGCATTGACGCAATCGGAGTCGAGGTGAGCACGACCTGCTGCCAGAAGTATCTGCAAGACTTGCCTCACATCAATACGGATGCCGAAACCTTCCTGCGCCTTGGCAACCGTTACGGATTCCTGCTGAGTACCGACGTGCTGGAGCACATCGAACCCTCCGAGATCGATGTACTGCTCCAACTGGCCGCGTCGGCAGCTCCGAATGCCCTGTTCGGGATCGCCAACCACTCCGATATCCAGCTCGGCGTTGAACTGCACCTGATTCGCCAAGCAGCCCCATGGTGGATGGAGCGGCTCAAGCGCCTGTATGAGAACGTCGAGGTGCTCAGCGAGCTATACGAGGGCCGATTCTTTTTCCTGCTCTGCAGCCAGCCTAAGCACTGACTTGCATCGCTCTGTCGCGAAGGTCAGCAAATGTCCTCCACCAACTAGCTCGATTTCCCTCCAGGCGGGAAGATCCTCAAACGCTCACGCTTTGTTTACAGCCGGTGCCAGGTACGGCGCGCGACGAAGTCGGTGTAGCTCATGATGATGCGCAGGATCTTGTCGGAGACGTTGGCTGGCGCGTAGTCCTCGACGATCGACAGCAGGCGCTCGCAGCCCCGAGGCTGGGATTCGAGGATAGGCAGGCACTCAAGCACGCGTTCGAGGCTCAGGCCGACCATCATCACAGCCGCCTCCTCGAAGCCCTCGGGGCGCTCATGCACTTCCCGCAAATTGAGCGCCGGGAAATTGAGAATCGACGACTCCTCGGTCAAGGTGCCGCTGTCTGACAACACTACACGTGCCATCGTCTGAAGCTTGATGTAATCGAGAAAACCGAAAGGCGTATGGAAAGTGACGTTATCGGGCGGCTTGATGCCCAGCGCATCGAGCCGCTTGCGTGTTCGAGGATGTGTCGATACAACCACCGGCTGGCAGCTGTGGCGCGCAAGGCCATCGATCAGCCCTACCAATTTCGAGAGGCGTTCCGGCGAATCGACGTTTTCTTCGCGATGGGCGCTCACAACGAAATAGCCCTGTTGGGCAAGCCCCAAACGGTCGAGCACATCGGACTCTTCGATCGCCGCCCGGTGGTATTCGATGACCTCCCGCATAGGGCTACCAGTGCGGATGACCTGATCTGGCGGCAGGCCCTCGCGTAACAGGTAGCCGCGTGCAATCTCGCTGTAAGTGAGATTGATATCGGCCACGTGATCAACAATACGACGATTGATCTCCTCGGGCACCCGAAAATCAAAACATCGGTTGCCGGCCTCCATATGAAAAATAGGGATCTTGCGCCGCTTTGCTGCAATGGCAGCCAGTGCGCTGTTGGTATCACCCAGAATCAGCAGTGCCTCGGGCTTGCAGGTCTCGAGAACCTGATCAACAGCAATGATGATCTGGCCAATCGTCTGTGCAGCATTGGCTCCGGCGGCGTTCAGAAAGTGATCGGGCCGACGGATCCCCAACTCGCTGAAAAACACTTCGTTAAGAAAATAATCGTGGTTCTGCCCGGTGTGAACCAGAACATGAGTGCAATAGCGGTCGAGTTTATCGATCACTCTGGACAGCCGGATAACCTCCGGGCGTGTGCCAATAACGGTCATCACCTTAAGCACGCATGGCCTCCCCGACCATGTCGAGACCTGACAGCACACTCATCAGTTCGTCCATGCTTAGTTGCTTGGTATTGTGCGAAGTGTAGTCGTCGATCCGCGAGACCTCGGTCTGCCCCGCAACAAAGTAGCGGTCGTAATTCAGGTCGCGCGAATCGGCAGGTACGCGGAAATAGTGATTCAGATCCTGAGCTCTCGCCATTTCTTCCCGGGACACCAGCGTTTCGTAAAGCTTTTCGCCGTGCCTCGTGCCGATTACCTTCACCTCAGGTTTTTTTCCGACCAGGCGGGCTAGGGCTGCGGCTAGGTCGCCCACTGTCGACGACGGCGCTTTCTGCACGAAAATATCGCCCGGCTGCGCGTGCTCGAAGGCATACAGAACGAGGTCAACGGACTCCTCTAGCGACATCAGAAAGCGCGTCATTTGAGGGTCTGTCACCGTGAGCGGGCCACCCTCCATGAGCTGCTTCAGGAACAGGGGTATCACCGAACCTCGCGAGGCCATCACATTCCCGTATCGAGTGGCGCAAAGCACCGTGCCATTCGGATCACAGAGTCTAGCCTTGGCAACCATGACCTTCTCCATCATCGCTTTGGAAATACCCATCGCATTGACCGGATATACAGCCTTATCGGTACTAAGCAGCACGCAGCGGCTAACGCCTTGCGCAATCGCCGCGCGCATCACATTCTCGGCACCGAGAACGTTGGTGCGCATAGCCTCCATCGGGTAGAACTCGCATGAAGGCACCTGCTTAAGCGCTGCAGCATGAAAAATATAGTCGACCCCTTGCGCCGCATCGTGAACGCTATCGTAGTTTCTGATATCGCCAATATAGAACTTCAGCTTTTTGTTGTTCAACTGAAGGCGCATGTCCTCCTGTTTTTTCTCGTCGCGACTGAAGATACGAATCTCCGCCAAGTCGGAATCGAGGAAGCGCTGCAGTACCGCATTGCCGAAGGAACCGGTGCCTCCGGTGATCATCAGTGTCTTGTTTGAGAACATCGTTATTCTCCGTCGGGTGCTCAGGTGCTGGCCCGTTGCTTCTGGCCGCGCTTATCTAGCAGGCCGCGCTTGACCCACAGCGCACTGTGCGGCTGCTCCACTGCCACATGATGGCTGGGTCGCGATTCGCGGGTGTAGTAGTACAGAATGATTGACTTGCGGCTCTCGCCCTTTGGGAAGCTGATCGGATCCGGTAAACCGTGAAAGCTGTAGTCGTGTGAATCGAACATCACAAGACGGTTGAAGAGCGGAGCAATCTTCTTCAGGCAATGCGAACCAGTCGGGTCATAGACGCCAAATTCACCACCCCAACTCGGCTGCCAGCCCGGCGTAAGGTAAAGAATTGCGTTGAAGCGCCGATTCAGTCCGGTGGCATCGTGATAGTTGCCGTCGACATGCACATCCAGCAAGCCGCCCGGCAGCGTCACGTTAAGCCCTCCGCCAGAAAAATAGGGGTCAGGAACAATCTTCGGAATGCCGAATCGGTCGGCCATGGCATTCAAAATCAGCGAAGAGTTGAGAATGCGAACGCCCTCGATGATTCGCTCGGGAATATCAAACTCCGATTTCCAGGTCGTGCGGTACTTGACCTCGATGTCTGCATCGTTGGCATGTTCCCAGCCGGGGTCCTGCAAAGCGGGAAAATTGGCCAAACAGGCTTGCGCCAGCGTTGCAGGCAGGAACTCATCAAGCACCAGATGCCGAAAGGGCGCATCGAAATAATCCCTTCCCTGCTCTGCGCGCACGATTCGGTCGGCGCATTGTCGAGCGGCATCAAGGAGCTGCGCTTGCGTCATCGGCGTCATGAATATCTCCGTGTCAATCGGGTTGATCGTAAGGGCTCACTGATCAGCGCAGAAAGGCCATTCTGGCAACCAACTCTGGCCACGACGGCGCCGAGTAGCCAGTTGCATCACGAAAGCGGCTAGCATCGAGCGACCGGTCGATAACGGGGTCATCGCAGGGCTGCAATGAGATGGTCTTTCCATACACGCCAGCCACCAGTTGCAGCAGATCGAACTTGTTGATTGGCTCAGCAGCGACGTGATAAAGACCATGCAATGCAGGCTGAACCAGCACATGGTCACGAATAACCCGTGCGAGCTCAACTGTGGGCAAGCCTGAAAATACAGCACGCCGAAAACCCTTTGCAGCCCCCTTCTGATTGAGGAACCAGCCAATCAGGCTGTGGCTGTTAGCCTCGTCAAGCTCATGGCCAATAATCGAGGTCCGCAAAGTGATCGCATTCGGCAGGTCGACTTCACCAAGCAGCTTGCTGCGGCCATACAGGTCCTGGGCGTCGGGTGGATCCAACTCGGTATAGCCACCCCTGCAACCTGAAAAGACACAGTCGGTACTGACATGAATTAACCTTGCACCGATTCGCTCGCACAGAGCCGCAAGCCGGTGGGGCAACAGTGCATTGAGCTCGATACAGACAGCTGGATTTTTGGCGCCGTCCAGTTGCTTGACCATGCCGACAGCGTTAATGATGACATCCGGCCTCACGTGCGCGATGCGGTCCGAAAGTTGCCGAAAGTCCGTGACGTCGACGCCCGATTGCACCATCGACTGCAGCTGCGGCGGAAGCCGGAGCAGGGTATCCCCAGACCGCGCAAGGCCCGCGACGACGAACCCCTCACTGGCCGCAAACACGCGAAGCAAAGCGTTACCTAGCATGCCGGTGGCACCGAGCACGAGCACACGGACGGGCGCTGCGGTCACAGGCCCTGACGCAGATAGCGCGACATCACTCGTTGCACCATTTCCGAAGCGGCAGCATCGCGCAAGGCGCAGACCCGTTCGGCAAAGCTGGACCCGGGCTCAATCTCCGGCCCCGACGCAGCTCGCAATACCTGATCGACGTATCCGAGGGCGACACGTGCGCGATCATTACGGACGCTGCCTATCAACACAGCTTCCACTGCAACCATTGCGCTTTGCAGCTTCGATATCTGTACCGAGCGGGCAACCATCCGGATCAAGTCGGCGCCGAGCTGATAGCGAAACATCAGATTGCTCTCCGAAAAGAGGCGAATGCACAGCATCGTCAGAATGTCCGTCGCGATCAACCCAGAGCGCAAAGAGCACGGCAGCAGCCCCGGAAGTCCACCCAGATCGAGCTGGTTGTACACCAGCTTCAGGACATCCATTTCGCCCAGCATGTCGGCGTCAGCGGTGACGCTTGTACCGAGACGGCTGAACGACTGCGCTTCACCGTCGAGAAAGCCAGCCTCATGGCGGGCCAGAAACTGATACCAGCGCTCCACATCATGGGCATAACGAAAGCGGCTGTCGAACAAGCCATATTGCTCATAAAGCCTGCGGTCCGCGCACACCGAAAGGCCGTTGACATAATTGCCTTCGAGAAACTGAGCAAGCCTGGCAGGTGATTCAGGACGCAATTGAACGTCAGGCACAGTGACGCCGTCGCGCAGATATCCAAATGGCGCTAGGGACAGCGGCAATTCAGGCTGCGCGTGGTGATGTGTCCAGTGAAGTCCAAGCTTGCCTGGCGCATACAGGTCATCGCTGGAAAGCCAGCAGACATATCGACCGCGAGCGTTCAAAAGACAGCTGTTGAGCGCACTGACGGTACCGCCATTTGGCTTATCGATCACCCGGATACGCTGATCTCCGAACCCATCCACAATCTCGAGAGACCCGTCGGTCGAACCGTCATTGCAGACTACAAGCTCGAAATCGCCATAAGTCTGTGCCAGCACTGACTGCACCGCTTGGCCAACGTAAGCCTCGTGGTTGTAGAGCGGCATGATGACGGTAAAGAATGGATTCATGTGAGAGCTGGAAGACGGTCAGGGGATCGGCCTGAAGCGCTGTTCCGATCGAGGCTTATCAAATTGATACCGTCCAACGAATGCCGCAGTCTCCCCTGCACTGCGACGTGACTCGCAGAAATTGGCAGGGTTGAGGTTTTGTCTCATCGGGTCAGCACCAAGCCACTTGATCTTAAGGGCCTCGGTCTTGATCCAAATGACCGAACAGCGCGGAAAAACCCGTCCTTTCAGAAAGAGCGGGCCGCTGTCATTCAACTGCATGCTTTAGCGCCTGTACCGCTCAAGCGCACCCTGGCGATGTCACCGTGCTGGCACGATCGGGAATGGATTACTCGTATCCAAGCCCATCACCTGCCCGCCTGCGTCGATCACAAACCGGGAAGGGTCTGATCAGGCTCAACCGCTCACGACATCGCATCAATCAGCCACAGCACCGCCACCCCTGCCGCCATGCCCGGGAAAGCGCTTTTCGCCAGACGTGAAACAAGCAAAGCAGCCAGCGCTGCCGGCAGGCGCGCAT
>CAIVAS010000204.1 GCA_903903975.1 uncultured Burkholderiales bacterium | reverse complement strand
GGTGACGGTGGGTTGGATCGAACCGAGTGCGACCGTGGTCGCGAGCGATGCCGCCTGCGCTCGCATTGCCGCAGTCGCTGCCAATCCCAAGTATCGCTGCATCACCGCTACCTTTTTCCCGGGCTAAGTCATGACGACGCTCATCACCCTGAACGGTTTGCAGGCTGCGCGGCGGCAGGCAGGGCGCACACTGATCGAACTGATGATCAGTCTGGCCATCGGTCTGGCGATTACCGCAGCGGTCTCGGGTGCCTATCTCTCAACAGCCAGCACCGCGCGCGTCGCAGGCGAGATGGCGGGCATGTCCGATACAGGCCAGATCGCGATGCTGATGATCGGCGATTCGATCCGCCAGGCTGGCTATGGCGAGATCATCGGCTCAGACGTTTCATTCGGTGCCGCCAATGTCGATGCTTATCGGTCGCAGACACTCTTTGGCGGCGGCGCCCACATCGCCGGCTGCAATGGCGCCCGGTTTGCTGATGACACCTCGAGCACGCCGACCTGCGATGCGGCTGGCGATGTCAATTTCGACTCGCTGATGGTGCGCTTCCAGGGCGATACCGCGGTCGCACCGGCGCAGGGTCGGATCGATGATTGTCTGGGTACGCAGGTGCCTCTGGAGGCATTGCCTGCCAACCATCTCGGGCTGCTGAGAACGGCTTCACGGCCGATGGTTCAAAACGTCTACTTCGGTATCAACAACGGACTGTCCTGCCGTGGAAATGGTCGTGCAACCGCGACCGATGCCTTCGGTGCGGCGCAGCAGCTGGTCGGAAACGTCGAGCAGTTCAAGGTTTTTTATGGCTTTGACGATGTTCGCTACACCAACCCGAACACCACGGCTGGCGCCTCGATTCGCAGCCTTCGTGATGCCGCCTATCTGAATGGTCTGGCGGGTGCCTGGGATTATGTGGTGACCGTGCATGTCTGCATGGTGATCCGCTCCGACCCGGATGCAGGCCGCGGCATCCGCGCGAACAGTGCCTACAAGTACACCAGTTGCCCGATGACTGCCGTCGAGGCCGCCGGTGCGATGCCGACCACCGATGCGACAGATTCGGTCGTCAGGCGCACCTACAACCAGGTCTTCACGGTGCGATCGCGCTCGACGGCCAATCCAGTCCAGAATTTCTGAGCGACTTGCCATGACGTCCTCAACCAAGCCTTCCGTGACGCAGTCAACCCAGCGCGGCTTCGTGCTGATCGTGGTGCTGATGTTGCTGGTATCGCTCACGCTGATCGTCATCGCGCAGATCCGCCGCTCGAGCGGCGGTCAGATGATCACCTCGAATTCCAGTCAATACGCCCTGGCCGAAACCGCGGCGCAAACCGTGCTTCGGTATTGCGAAGCGCAATTCATGGTCAGCCCGAACATGAAAGTGACCACGCCCGGGGTCAGAGGCACCAATGCTGCCGCCTGGCGCGATCCGGCTAAATGGCTGGCCTCGCAGACGGTCCCGGTGACCGGCGTCACGTTTCCTGGGGTGGCGAACTTCAGCTGCCTGATCGAAGACGCCACCTCCGAGCTGATCCCTTCGTCGCTCAGCAACGACATCAATCCCGAGACGGTAAACGTCGCATCGCTGTGTACTGGTGCCGCCGGCGTCAGCCCGACCATGTGCAAATACCGGGTGACGGCGCGCGTCACGCTCGCGCCGAATAATCAGCAGATGAATCTTCAGAGCGAAATCCGGTTCGGGATCTGAGTTTTGATTTGTTAAAACCGCATCACTGGAAGCACTGACATGAACGCATCGCAGACAGACTGGCTTGGCACCCTCCGGCAGACCTTCACCAAGGCGCTGGTCTATCTGCTGTGTTCCCTGACCGCGATGCCTGCCTGGTCGGCCAGCACGCTTTATCAGGCGCCGCCTTTCACCTCGACCGAGCCGCCTGCCAACGTCTTCATGATGCTCGACGACTCGGGCTCGATGGCTGGGCATTCCTTGCCGATTCCGGCAGCCATCACGATCAATACCGCCACCGTCGGTGTTTCGGTCGCAATCCAGGGCGAAGGGGCTGATTCGGCCGGCGTCCTGACAAACCGCTCCTGGACGATCGACCGCGACAACGACTGGATGTTGCGGTCCCCGGCGCTCAATCCGCTGTGGTACAACCCGGCCAACCGCTATGTTCCCTGGAACAAGGACGGCACGCTGATGCCTAACGCGTCGATCGGCGGCAATGTCCTCACGACCAACTATGGCGCCTTCACCGCGCGTGCCGATGCCACGCAGCTCACCGAGCGCGATCCGCGCCAGGTGCCTTCGGGCACCAGCTTCGTGTCGATCACCGCAACGGCCGGGCGCGGACTGCTGGGGACCGATTCGACGTCGCAGGTCAATGCGGTGACGCCAATCACGCAGGGCCGGCGGGTGACGTGGGGCTCGAACGCCGATTTCCGCTACAACAAGATGCCCTTCGATTTCGGCCCGATCATTTCTGGAGCGACCACCGCGCCACGCAATGGTCATGCCGATCAGACCTGGACGACCCACAACGACACCACCAGTCCGCTTGATCTCTTCAGCCGGCCCTTGCAGGTCACCACGACAACGTCTGCGAGCGGTTGCTTTGCCAGCCTGTCCAATTGCACAGGCGGTGTCGCAGCCTCGACCCAAATCGTGACGACCACCTGGACGCGCACCAACTGCACTGGCGGAACCGACACCTTCACCTCGAATCCCGGGCCGCTCACCTGCTACACACGACCCGACTGCAGTGGCACCGTTATCAAGCACGGCACCACCAACCCCGGGCCACTGATCTGCGGCTACACCTGGACCGACTGTTACGGCGTTGCGCAGAACTCGCCGACGAATCCCGGCACCATCAGCTGCCCGATTCGCATCCAGAACTGCAACGGCACCTGGACCGATAATCCGGGCAGCAACTCCCTGAGCTGTTATCAGAATCGACCGTCCTGCGGCAATGTGGGTTTCGGTTCATTGAGTTCGACACAGACCACACCAACGCCTGCGACCTGCTATCGACGACTCGACTGTTCGGGTACCTACGTCTACTCGACAAGCGATCCTGGTCCGCTTCAGTGTCAGTTTTCGCGGCAGGATTGCGCTGGGACTCCTCAGCCCTACGC
>CAIVAS010000203.1 GCA_903903975.1 uncultured Burkholderiales bacterium | reverse complement strand
GCACCCAGTCTGGAAGTGAAGCTCGCTGTACTTCGGCTTTGGGCAATTGCTGCCGTTCGCCTTCTTGCGCCCAACGACCGCTTCTGGCCGGAAGCTGACCCTGGCCCACTCGCTTCCCGTGAGGCGAACACCATGCGGTTGCTGAATCGATTACGGCGACCCGATCGGCTCAGTGAAAGCGGGCAATTGCCGCTCGAGCTGATGCGCATGTACCCAGAGGCTTGCGCGACGCTTGATCTCCTCTTGGTCGCGGCCGGACACCTTGCTCAGCGCAGCCTGCACGGCAGCTCCCTAGGCCGAATCCGTCATGGCCGCCACACTCAGCCACTGTGCAGCCTGAATGGCAGGCTGATCCAGCAAAGCAAGCCGATATTGAGCCTCCGACGATCCCGCCTTTGCGGCAGACAGCAGCGCTGCGGGCCTTTGGCAGCGGCCTGTGGAACTCCCCTGCCCTCGAGGTAGGCAATGCCAAGTCGGGTTTGCGCACGTCGATCCTTTGAGTGCTCGATGGCCGTCGAATAGCACTGCGCCCACAGCGCCGCGTTCTGCTTGACTGATCCGAAGCCTCGCTCAAACAGCACAGCCAGCAGCAGCATCGACTCGACCGCTGGGTGCTGCCAGTTCGAGTAATTGGATCGGATCAAATGACTTCTGAATCCAGCAAGCCTTGAGCCGCTTGTCCAGCGAGTCCACCGCGACTAATACTGACGCATCCCCGTTCGTCACCCGGATGACAGGCGGTTCAATGTGTGTCGAGGTTTACGCCACGAGATTAGGATCGCCAGCAGCCCCACGTGCAGGATGAGTTGTAATTCATACATAAGGGAACGGCGCATTCGCTCAGTCAGCGGTCTTTTATCCTTGTCTTGTCGCTCAGAAGGGCGCCAGTCATACTGATTACGATGATTGCCTACAAATGTCTCGTCAACGGTGCAATCGATGCGGCTACGCGTGAAAGCGTAGTCGCAGGGCTGGAGCGCATCTATGCCGCGCGCTTCAATGTGCCAGCCACGCAGATGCGTGTCGACTTCACCGAAGTGACCCCGGGCCTGTGGTTTACCGGAGGCCAACCGTCCCGAGCCTCGATGGTGCTGGGCAGCGTGCCCGCAGGCACGTCGCAAGCGGTACGGGTACAGGTCATGGAAGAAGTCTGCAAAATGTTCAGCGATGTGACCGGGGCGCCTTACCACGATGTCATGGTGGTGGCGGCCGACCCTAAGCCCGTGACTTAAGCCCGCTTGCATTGCGCCCCATCAGAGGAGAGCCAAACATGCCCCTATACCGTTGCACCAGCTCACAGGGCGTCCTGAACGACACCCAGCGCGCGGCCCTTGCGCGCGCCTTCACGGACATTCACTGTGATCTGACCAGGGCGCCGCGCACCTTCGTGCATGTGCAGTTTTTGCATCGCCCTGCACAGCCCGGCGGCATGCGCTTTGAGCTGCATGCCGGCATTCGAGCAGGCCGCGACCGTGCGCTCGCAGACGCGATCATTGCTCGCTGCAAACAGGCTGTCGCGGATCAGACGGGTACGCCCTTAGACGCGATCATCATGCGGACCTCCTCTACGCCGGCCTCATGGATCCTGGAGGGTGGCAGGGTGCTGCCTGAGCCTGGCGAGGAGGCGCAGTGGGAGGCCGAGCGCCCCCATCACGCCTGACCCTTAATCACTTTTTCCTTACTTGGTAGGTTTTCGTGAGAAGTTGCGCGGGAACGGCGCCAGATGGCACTGCTGT
Source organism: uncultured Burkholderiales bacterium (assembly GCA_903903975.1). GTDB lineage: Bacteria > Pseudomonadota > Gammaproteobacteria > Burkholderiales > Burkholderiaceae_E > UBA4615. The sequence goes on along the minus strand of CAIVAS010000203.1, from coordinate 7,203 downwards.
AATGAACTTCACAGTTGCGGTCATCCCAAGTAGATGAGTAGCCGGAACACCGCAAGTTTGTTGAATCGGCTACGGCGACCCGATCGGCTCAGTGAAAGCGGGCAATTGCCGCTCGAGTTGATGCGCATGAACCCATAGGCTTGCGCGACGCTTGATCTCCTCCTGGTCGCGGCCGGACACTTTGCTCAGCGCAGCCTGCGCGGCAGCGCCATAGGCCGCATCCGTCATAGCCGCCACGCTCATCCACTGAGCAGCTTGAACATCAGGCTGATCCAGCAAGGCAAGCCGGTATAGCGCCTCTGACGACCCGGCCTTTGCGGCAGACAGCAGAAGCTCCTGGCCTTTGAAGGTGTCTTGTGCAACCCCCCTGCCCTCGAGGTAGGCAATACCAAGCCGGGTCTGCGCACGTCGATCCTTCGAGAATTCGACGGCCTTCAAATACCACTGAGCCGACAGTGCCGCGTTCGGTTTGACTGATCCGAAGCCTCGCTCAAACAGCACTGCCAAAAGCAGCATCGACTCGACCCGCTTCGTTGCTGCCAGCTCGAGTAACTGGATCGGATCGAATTGCTGCGCAGCTTCGCCTTCCTTGGGTTTTGGATCGTACGAAACCCCTGACAGCAGCAGCAACGCCAGGTTGTGCCGTGCGGCGGGCAATTCGATCGCCGAGCGATAGAGCATTGCAGCCTTCACGGCATCGGGTTTGACCCCTCGGTTGTGCGAATTGGGATCAAAAGATAGGCCTGCGAAAAATGCCGCATACCAATCTTTGCGCTTTTCAGTTCGTTCGATTAACTCAGCCAGCGCCGCCTCGTCCCCCTGGGTCACCCGCCGATACAGCTCGGTGGCAATGTCTTTGTCCCCCTTGCTTGCGAGGAACGACAACGGCCCGTTTCGCAGTGACGGTGCGTCGCATCCGCATAGGATTGACGCCAGCGCACTCACCAGCACAACTCGGTGGAGTGCGCGCGTCGGTCTGATTCTCATAACGATTACTTGATGACGATGAGGTTGCATTCGAACAATGCTACCGCGTCCTGAAATTATAAAGTTGCGATGTTGGTTAAACGCTTTGTATGATCAACCATCGAGTTTCCGGTTGCTTCTGGCGATGACCAAGCCGCAACGGAATACTGGGTGCAAACAGACCGCCCTCTGCAGGTAAAAGCCTCGCAAGGCACTTTTTTGAATAGGCCTTGAGCCTTTGATCTGTCTTTGGACAAGCGAACCGCGATGAATCCCGTCATTGAATGCAATGCGATTTCGTTGCAACGGCCCTGTGTCGGATCCCCATCCGACGCCGCGGCTCGACATGGCCACGCAAATTCCCAGCGTTGGCTAAAAAGTGTGTTGCTAACTCCCCATGGTTCCCAAGAGGTCGACATCCCCCCGGATGTCTTCCTTTTGGGATTCCTTCAGTCCGATGTCCCGCTTCATCAATCAAACCGAATGCACCCTTTCTCCTAAAGGAGCTCACATGTCTCTCGTGAACAAAGTCCTGCTCGACGGCAATCTCGGTGCCGATCCGGAAATTCGCTACACCACCGACGAACTGGCTGTCGTCAATGTCAACCTCGCCACCAATGAGTCATACAAAGACAAGGCAAGCGGCGAGCGCAAGACCGTCACCGAATGGCATCGCCTGGTGTTCTTCGGCCAGAGCGCAACGCTCATCAAGGAGCACGCCCGCAAAGGCAGCGCGCTCAAGGTCGAGGGACACTTGAGAACTCGCAAATGGGAGAAGGACGGGCAGGCGCACTACACGACCGAAGTCGTCGTGGATGAGTTTCGCTTCGGCCCCAGCCCTGGATCGGCCCAGTCGACAGCGAAGGCTGGCGATGCGGACATGGAGTCCGATGCAGATGAAGAAGTGCCGTTTTAAGTCTATCCCTGCAGATCTCCGATGAGCACCGTTCGCTTCTATCCGTGGAAATGGCAGTTGGCCAGCGGTCTTGGCCTGCTGGCAGCCGGTGTCGCAATCGCGGTCATCGGCTCCGGGCATCTGCTGGCCATGTTGGCTGGGATCTCTACTGCGTTGATCGGGGCTCGCCTGGTCAGCAAGGCCGAGGTTCGCCAGCATGGCCAGGGGATCGAGCGAATTGCCTTATCGGGATTGACCTTGCCTGCGGGCTGGACGGTTGAGCCCAACTACCGGCTCAAAACCGGTGGCGACTTGGATCTTTTACTGTCGCACCTGAATGGCACGCGCTTCGCCGTCGAGATCAAGTCTCAGGAAGGCGCGCTCTTGAAGCGCTCCTCGTTTGGCAAGAGCGAAGAGCTGCTGCGGCTAAACGGCAAGCGCTTCGAGAAGGATCCGATTGAGCAGGTTCTGAATGCTGCAAGCCAAGTGAACGCGATTCCGGTGATCTGGTTTCCGAACGCGAAATTGGCCAGCACGTTCAACCTGAAATGCGGCGTGATCGTCGTGCAAGGCGATCAGCATCAGCTCAAACACGCCATCGGCTCAAGAAGGTCCTGGTTTCGCTTCTGACCCGAATCACACCAATGGCGCCCATTAAGTTTCTAAATTAGAAGCGTCTGCTTCCGTAATTGGCGCAAACACATTTAAGCTGCAATTTCCCGATGAGATGATCGGATAGCGGCGGCGAGGGGACTCTGCAATGCGAGCGACACGAATCCTGATGGTCGACGACCACACAGTTATCGCTGATGCAATGAGCGATGTTCTGAGGTCGGAATTTCAACAGCGCAACCAGTTGCTCGAGGTCCAGGTATGCGGCTCCGTCAAGGAGAGCGCGCCCTACCTGGTCTCGAAGAAATACGACCTGATTTTCTTGGACCTGAAACTGCCCGATGTTCCCGATTCAGACCTTTCCAGGACGATCCCACTGCTTTTGATCAAGGCACTCGATGCCGCCGGGACAACCCCGGTTCTAATCGTCAGCGGCACCGACGACGAGACGACGATTGAGCAGTGCAGGCTTGCCGGCGCTCGCGGGTTTCTCAGCAAGGCGGCCAATGGAGGTAGTCTGATTCAGGCTGTCGACACTGCGCTTGCGCCCGGCGAATTCTTCAACATCTCCGGCTCCATGCCCATGCCACCAGTCGTGCCACCGGTCATGCAACGACCAGTCGCAATACCGACTCGCGTAGCCTCAACCGGCAATGACATCAAAGCCCTGGGGATCACTCCAAGGCAGCTCGAGGTCCTGGCATTGCTGGTCGAAGGCCAAACGAACAAAGAAATCGCCTCGCGATTCAGTCTGTCCGAAGGGACCGTAAAGATTCACGTCAGCTCCGTTCTGGAAAAACTCGGCGTTCATCGACGACGTGAAGTCAGACAGGCGGTGGAGTCGCTCAACATCGTGCTACCAGTCAAGGTCAGCCTGTCGTCCAAAGCCGAGCTGCACGCCAATCGTGCTGCTGGCCGGCCAACTTCAGTTTCTTGAATCCGCGTCCTTAACGAGCATTTCGCCACCAATGTCGGCAGCTCAACGCTGCCGAGGATACGGTCAGTTCAAGTCCCATTTGCGGAATCGAACCCGCGTCCGCACAGGTAGCGGTGCGGCGAAATGGCCGCTCTATCACCGCGCAACGTGCGGCGAATAACTTGAGCATGCGGAGAATACGACTCATAATCTCCGCATGAACGGCGGCGATTACACTTACATCTGGCAGGCCAGGGACTGGCCAACTTGGCGCTACGACCTGGCTGCCCTGGCCCAGTCGTTGGCCGACGTCAGCCGCGCCCAGGGTCTGTTGATGGGACGACTGGCCGATGTCGGAATGGCTCTGCGCGACCAGGCCAGCCTGTCGACGCTGACCGAGGACGTCATCAAGACCAGCGAGATCGAGGGCGAACAGCTCAACGTCGAGTCTGTGCGCTCCTCTATCGCTCGCCGACTCGGCGTCGACATCGGTGGCCTGGCCCCGGTGGACCGTCATGTCGAGGGCGTGGTCGAAATGGTGCTCGACGCCACCGCCAACTGCAACGCCGCGGTCACCCGGGATCGATTGTTCGGGTGGCACGCAGCACTCTTCCCCACCGGCTACTCGGGCCTAGTCCGAATCAATGTGGGCGGCTGGCGTGACGATGCCACTGGTCCGATGCAGGTGGTCTCTGGCCCGCTTGGGCGCCAACGCGTGCATTTCGAAGCGCCGCCGGCCGATCGACTTCAATCCGAAACCGACCGCTTTATCAACTGGGCCAACAGCGCGTCGAACGAGCCGCCGCTGATCAAGGCTGGGCTTGCGCACTTGTGGTTTGTCACCCTGCACCCGTTCGATGACGGCAACGGCCGCATCGCACGTGCTGTCGGCGACCTGTTCCTGGCCCGCGCTGATGGCAGCCCCCAGCGCTTCTACAGCCTGTCGGCGCAGATCCAGCGGGAGCGCAAGGCCTACTACGACATCCTGGAACGAACGCAGAAGCAATCGCTCGATGTCACCGAGTGGCTCGCCTGGTTCCTCGAAACCCTGCACCGCGCCGTCGATCACGCACAGCACACGCCACAGGCCGTGCTGGCTAAGACGCGGTTCTGGCAGCGCTGGGCTGCACCGGGTGCTGCGCCGCTGAACGAGCGACAGGTAAAGCTGGTCAATCGGCTACTTGATGGCTTCGAGGGCAAGCTCACCAGCAGCAAATGGGCGGCGATCGCCAAGTGTTCGCCGGACACCGCGCTGCGCGACATCACGGATTTGTTGACCCGTGGCGTCCTGCGCAAATCGGACGCGGGTGGCCGCAGCACCAGCTACGAGCTGAACCACTCACCAGGGTAGGTCGACCTTCAGGAATTGCTTTGGCTTGATGGCGAAACAGCGCCTTCATGGATTCCTGCCAACTCATTCGGAAGGCGACCAAGATGGAAATCCTGAACTTCAATCAATCGATCACCCTGACCTGCTCTAGCGCCTAGTCTCGGCGGCCCTTGCCGCCAGCCCGCCAATTCATAACGGCCGCGGCCGCCTCTGTGGCGCCTGCAACCCAAAAAAGCATCCCGACCCGCGCACGCCAGCTCGCCAGGTGGGGCCACATGCAGACCCCGACCTTGATCCGGTTGATGACGTGTTGCATGGCCGAGATCTTGTCGAAAACCGAGCCTCGACGCCAGTTATACAAAGACCTAAGCCAAAAGATACGAAAGACATATTGACAAACAACAGGTGGTCACTTTGCCGTTGCGAAAATATATCTGAATTTCTTGAAATTATACGCGCCGTCTGATCGTAGAATTTACCAACTACTCCGACCTCAACGATCGTCGACTGGCTGGTATATGGATTGTCCTAAAACCGCTCACGCTCGAGCGCTTCTCTTTGCGACTGCACTCATGGCGCAGCTCGCCCTGGTGCAGCCAAGCTTTGCGCAGCCAATGTCAAAGCCCGACGCCTCAGCGCTTGGCAAACAACTTGGGACCTCAGCCACGCCTTCGATCAAGCAAGGCATCACCTCTGGCAATCCCGGCCAGGCCGTGCCGGGCTACACCGGAACGAGCCAGAATCAGACCTCGTACTTCCAGGGCGGCATGGGCAGCACCGTTGGCCCAGGTGCGGCAAAGGTGGCCGGCTGCAACGCCCAGACCGACCTCGAATGCCAGGCGGTCAACCTCGTTGCCAAGGCACGGCTGACCCGCCCTCAGTTCCAGATCCAAACCAACGATCCCCTGCTCTCAAAGGCTCGCGCCATCGGGGCAAACCCGAGCGGGCAGATTGGCGACATCTTCTCGACCTACGACACCTGCAAGAGCGCGACCACCACCACTCCTGCAGTCTTCGATACCCAGGTCTGCCAGGAGTTTTCGGTCAATGAGAACAAGGCCTGTTCGATCGGACAGGAAGTCGTTGTCGATGCGAAATATAACTACCAGTGCGAGCGCAGCCCGAATCGACTCGATAACTTGCAATGCAGCCGGATTCTGCGGGTCACCACATCGGTTACCCCAAGCTGCAATAGCGGCGATGTGCTGAACGCGGCAGGCTTTGGCTGGGGATATCGATACCGCAAAGGCAAGGACGTCTACGAAGACGGGGGCGTTGTGCGCGCCTTTTGCAACCTCGGCGGTATCGAGCTGGGCTGGTTTCGCGGCAACGTGACCGAAGGCGATTACGGATCGGGGTCGGAAGGCCGCCCGAACCCGGACATCAATCTACTGCCAACTCAAGCTACGACCTTCGTGAATCCGAGCGAGCCCTCGATTCGCCACATCGGATCCGGCCTGTACGTCATGGGGGGCTGCGACGGCAACAAACAATGCAGCTACAACATCTCAAGCTCGGTCACCGATGTCTGCGCTTCTGGGCAGGTTCTGCCGGGCGGGCAGTGTGGGGTTCCTATTGGGGACGTGACCTATGTCGACAACGGCTATGGCGGATCCGATCCGACTTGCCCAGCCGGTGCAGTGCCAGCCGACGATCGGCAGTGCTACCAGCTGCTCGGCTACCCGGAACAGGTGATGAGCGGTGGAGTGATGAATCTGTCCTTTCGACAGGCCACCAACATCATCAACGTCTACGACGAGTGGGACAACCAGTGCGCGGGCTTGGAGGCGAGAGCGCAATGAATGCGCATCGCTACAACAATGCGATATGGCCTGATATGCGTTGGCTAACTGCGCGCTGGCTAATGACCTTGATGTCGCTCTGCGTCGTCCTATGCAGTGCAGGCAATCCCTCGTTCGCGGCCGAATGCCGCAAGGTCAACACTGTCTGCGCCGAGGCGGGTGGCACCCGCAGTATCGGTGGCGTCGATGTCACTCGAGACTGCTGGCGATACGAAGACTCCTATGAGTGCGTCGCACCCAATTCGGTCGACTACTGCGCGGCCATCGCGGCAACGCCAAGCTGCGTGCAGATGGGCTCTGTCTGTACACAGACCGCCTTCGATGGCACTTGCCTGAACTTTCAGAACACCTATCGGTGCGGCAACTCGAGTACGCCTGCTACGGGGGTTGTCGTCCTTGCCAACACCTACACCGTTGTCTCGGACAAGACCAACACCGCGCAATGCACGCAGTTTCAGTCCAACCCCGATTGCACGCTTGCGGCCCACACCTGCGTGGCTGGGCCCGAGACTCGCACGATCAATGGCATGCCGGTCTACAAAGACTGCTGGGAGTGGAAGGACGATTACGTCTGCGCAGGCGCTCAGCGCCAAAGCGATTGCGGTGAACTGAACGCCAACTCCGCCTGCACCACAGTCGGCTCGCGCTGTCTGGAGAACTTGAAGAACGGCTCATGCAGCCT
>CAIVAS010000202.1 GCA_903903975.1 uncultured Burkholderiales bacterium | reverse complement strand
GTTGCTTATAACTTCTCGAAGTGATTTCCATCCGCTGACCTTACTCGGTTGGCAGGTGTTGCACTTCACTTTTGAATCCGCCCTTTCTATCGGGAAAAAAGGCCTGAATCATCAGATTCAAGCCCAGAGCGGCTTTCCGGGAGTTGGCACGAAATTAGCTTAGAAAAAGCGCTGCCGAGTATGAAATTCGTACTTGTGTGGATTATCACCAACCGCGGAGCAGCGCAAAGGGATGCGTATAGCGGTGGCTGATGGTGCGGTGCTGCGGTATTACCCTTCTTTTTAAGGATATTCAAATGTTCAAGTTCAATAAAAGTCGAATGACTCTGTCGATCGTAGCGGCTGTGCTGGCATCGGCCAGTGGCGCGGCATCAGCCACCCCGACCTTGTTCGGTTCTGCAACGTATGGCGGTGTGACATACCAGGTTTATGACACCCGCACAGACGGAGGCATTACCTGGACCGGCGCAAGAACGTTCTCCCAATCGATCGGCGGAGATTTGGCCTCACTGACGTCATCGGGTGCCATCTCTGCTGTCACCGGCATTTCGAGTTTCAGCACCCTGTTCAACAATTCGGGACTCGGGCCTTGGGTTGGAGCGTATGCCAGTGCAACAAAAGGCTCGGCCTTTTCCTGGGTGAATGGCAGTGCGGTCACGCCTGGTTCGAACGGGTTCAGCTGGGGGGCCAGTCAACCCGATTGGGCAGAAGCCGGTGCTCAGGGAGTGCTGTTTTTCCCATCCACGACCTCATTTGGCGATTACGGTCAATTCTGCGGCGCAGGCGCAGGCGGTTGCAACGCCGGAAACGTGTACGGATTCGTGATGCAAGTTCCCACCCCTGCCACCATCGCCCTGCTCGGTCTCGGCTTGGTCGGTATCGGTGCAGCACGTCGCAAGCAAGCCTGACAGGTCTTGCGCGCACAAAGGCCCGCTTCGGCGGGCTTTTTGTTTTATGGCGCTACTCGATCATCCATTGCGCCTGTTGTCTGCGGCCGATCAGCCAGCGAAACAATGCCGCACTTGTGAGCCATACCGGGCATCTCACGATGAATAGCGCTTCGGAAAGGCGCAGGGCCGCTTCATGCCGTATCGGGCAGCTACAGAACTCAGACAATGAGCGACTGCTTCCTCGTTTGATCAACGACAACTTCTGGCCGGAGTGCGACGTACAGCCACGGTCGTCCCGACGCATTAATAATCGCTACAGACCGATGCGAGGATTCGTATACTCAACAGATACACGGTGGTTCGATCATGCGCGACGCGCCGATCAATTTGCGAGCCCTCCCAGAGCAGCGGGACCTCGTTGACCACGCGGGCAGCTTGCTCGGCAAGAATCGCTCGGACTTTATGCTCGAAGTGGCCTGCGAACGAGCGCAGGCCGTTGTGCTCGACCTAGTCTTCTTCAGCCTCGATGTCGAGAAATTCAAGCAGTTCACAGCCATGATCGACATAAGCCGCGATCAAAAACGCACCCAAGCACTTTTCTTGAAAAAGCGTTTGGGTATGCAGAAATAAAAAGCGTCCGGAAAAGCGCTTATTTACTTGATGCTTGGCGGAGAGGGTGGGATTCGAACCCACGGTACGGTTGCCCGTACGCCTGATTTCGAGTCAGGTACATTCGACCACTCTGCCACCTCTCCGGGGTCTTTACGAACGCGACGCTGAAGGAACAACACAGACGTCAAGTCAGGCAGTCAAGCCGGTGAGTCTAGCACGCTCTACGCCGGCAATTGCCTCGCTGCCGTTCTGGCCGCAGGTCTGATCTGATGAACCGCTCATGCAGCCGCAATGCCGCCAAAGCGGTCGCACCGCATCGCACGACTTACTCTCGACCGTGCCTACCCACTGACCACGAGTCCTGCGATGAAACCCTCCCACGCTCTAAGCCTGCTGATCGTCCTTGCCCTGCTCATTCCCATACTGGCCATGTTCGGACTCTATGAAACCAGCCTCGATGAACTGGCCAGATTTGCCGGACCCGCAATCGGTGCGATCAGCGCCATTGGCGTGACCAGGATCCTGAGACGCCCGGCATCCTGAGATGCCTGGGCGACAGGCTGACAAATCAGCTACGAAGCGTGAAAAAAGCCCTGTCCAGACCGTCCGCTTGTCAGTCCATCCACAACTGTTCACAAAACGGCTACGTTTGCTCAAACAGCACAGCTATTCTTCGGCGGATATCGTCCATTCGAATCTGCAGTTAACCTAAGGATATTGCGATGCCGAACGATCCGAAGAACCTGTTGTGGATACCCGCGATCTTCGTCCTGATAGCCGGCACACCTGCCTATGCGGACGATTCGGCCCAAGCTGAAGCCCGCGCCCGAGCGCACATCAAGAATTTCTCGAGCAAGTCGCTCAGCGATGCCAACCAGTCCTTTGTTGCGACCGGCGTCACTGTGGGCCCCAACGGCGAAGAGAACGTTCGCTTCAATCGCCGGTTCAAGGGCCTGGATGTCATCGGCGGCGACATGGTCGCGCACTCGGACAGCCGCGGCGCGTCGCAAGGCTTCAGCATGTCGCTCAAGCGTCAGATCAATGTCTCCGATCGACCTGCGGTATCGGGCGCCGATGCGGTTCGCGCTGCGCTGGCCGCCAATGCCGGCTATGCACTCAATGGCCAACCCAAGCTGGTGGTCTATGCAAGGGGCGACACGCCTGTGCTCGCGTAAGAGGTGATGGTGAGCGGCACTCGCTCAGACGGCACGCCGAGCGAAAAGCCCGTGATTGTCAGTGCGATCAACGCCAGCATCGTCGAATCGTGGGATGACATCCATACCGCACCCGTGACCGGATCCGGAAAAGGCTATTTCAGTGGCACGGTGGCCTTGTCGACCAACTCGCTGACGGCCACCAGTTCTGAATTGCGCGACACGACTCGCGGCGGGCAGTACACCATCAACATGCTCAACAAGACGACCGGTGGCAGCGTCTTCACCGATTCGAACAATGCCTGGGGAACCGGCACGCTCGGCACTACTGCCGATCAGCAACAAACCATCGGCGTCGATGCGCAATACGGCACCGCGGTCACCTGGGACTATTACAAGCTCGTCCATGGCCGCAACGGCATCCGCAACGATGGCAAGGGCGCCTACAACCGCGTCCATTACAGCAGCAAATACAACAATGCCTTCTGGCAGGACTCCTGCTTTTGCATGACCTACGGGGACGGCGATGGTGTCACCTTCAATCCCTTCGACTCGCTCGATGTCGCCGGTCATGAAATGACGCATGGCGTCACCAGCATTACCGCCAAGCTCGTGTACTCGGGCGAGTCGGGTGGTCTCAATGAAGCCACCAGCGACATCTTTGGCACGGCCGTCGAGTTCTATGCCAACAACCCGAATGATCCGGGCGATTACTTCATCGGGGAAAAGCTCTATAAGTCGGGCACCAGCGCGTTGCGCTCGATGATCCAGCCGTCTGCCGACGGCGTGTCGGCCGATTGCTACTACGCCACCCTCGGATCACTCGACGTTCATTACAGCTCGGGCGTCGCCAACCACTTCTTCTATCTGCTTGCCGAAGGCTCCGCGCCCAATGCCTACAGCAGCATTGGCAGCAAGACCTGCATCGCCGGCAACACGCGTGTCGCATCGGGTGGCGCAGCCGCGCCGGTTGTGACCGGCATTGGCCGCAGCAAGGCAGAGAAGATCTGGTATCTCGCGCTGACCGGCTACATGACCAGCTCGACCAACTACGCCGCTGCGCGAGTCGCGACCATCAATGCTGCCACTGCGCTTTATGGTGCGGCCTCGGCCGAGGTGGCTGCGGTGCGGACCGCCTGGAGCGCCGTTCTGGTGAACTGATTCTTCGTACTTGAGCCTCTCGCTCTCGATGCAAAAAGGGCCGGTGAAATCCGGCCCTTTTTCATTGCAGCGGCGTCCTGCGTCAGACAGGCCTGAGCACCTCAAGCCCGCCCATCCATGGGCGCAGCGCGGCCGGAATGCGGATCGAGCCATCCGCCTGCTGATGGTTTTCTAGCACTGCGACCAGCGCCCGGCCGACCGCCAGGCCCGAGCCGTTGAGGGTGTGGAGCAGTTCGGTCTTGCCCTGCTCATTGCGAAACCTTGCCTGCAGGCGACGCGCCTGAAACGCCTCGCAGTTGGAACACGACGAGATCTCGCGATAGGCATTTTGCGCAGGCAGCCAGACCTCCAGGTCGTAGGTCCTGGCCGCACCGAAGCCCATGTCACCGGTGCACAGCGCCATCACGCGATAGGGCAACTCAAGGCGCTGCAGGATGGTCTCGGCATGCCCGACCATCTGCTCAAGCGCCTCATAGGACGCCTCGGGCGCCACCACCTGCACCATCTCGACCTTGTCGAACTGATGCTGGCGGATCATGCCGCGCGTGTCACGCCCATGCGAGCCAGCTTCCGACCTGAAACACGGCGTGTGTGCGGTGAGCTTGATCGGCAAGGACTCGACTGCCACGATATCGCCACGCACGAGATTGGTCAGCGTGACCTCTGAGGTCGGGATGAGGTAGAGCGCACCGCCTTCGGCCTCCTCACCATCCTGCCCGCCCTTGCGAACCGAAAAAAGATCCTGCTCGAACTTGGGCAACTGACCGGTGCCGCGCAGGGTCTCGGCATTCACGATATAGGGCGTATAGCACTCGGTATAGCCGTGCTCGGTGGTCTGCACGTCGATCATGAACTGAGCGAGCGCGCGATGCAGCCGCGCAATCTGGCCCTTGAGCACGACGAAGCGCGCACCCGACAGCTTGGAGCCGGCGGCAAAATCAAGCCCGATCGGCTCACCAAGATCGACATGGTCACGCGGGGTAAACGCCAGGGCCTGCGGTTCGGTGCCACCGGGCGACCATCGACGCGCCTCAATATTGCCGGCCTCGCTGTCGCCGATCGGCACGCTCTCATGAGGCAGATTCGGGACGGTGAGCAGGAAGGCATCGAGGCTCGCCAGCAGACGGTCGTTATGCTCGGCACTGGCCTTGAGCTCGTCGCCCAGGCCCGCCACCTCGGCCATCACCGCTGCGGTGTCCTGACCCTTGGCCTTGAGCTGACCGATCGACTTGGAGAGCGCATTGCGACGAGCCTGCAGCGCCTCGGTGCGTGTCTGGACGTCTTTGCGTTCGGCCTCCAGCGCCCGGAAGGCTTCGGTGTCGAGGCGATAGCCGCGGCTGGCCAGGCGGGCCGCGACGCCATCGGTGTCTTTGCGCAGTAACTGGATATCGATCATGGCGGCATTCTAACGTCGGTGAGCCGCAACCATCCGCGGGCACGGCAACTCGGATTGATCGCCCAGCGCAGCGCCGAGAACGGCACTGAGAGAATGACACTGAGCTACTTGGGCTTTCTTGCCTTGTCGTCGAGGCTCTTGAGATAGTCCATCTTCTCGCCGATGCGGGCTTCAAGCCCGCGCGCCACCGGCTGATACCAGTGCGGATCGGGGATGCCATCGGGCAGATAAGTCTCCCCTGCGGCATAGCCATCCGGCTCGTCATGGGCATAACGGTAGTCATGACCGTAACCCAGCTCCTTCATCAGCTTTGTCGGCGCATTGCGCAGATGGACCGGCACCTCACGGCTCTTGTCCTGCTTCACAAACGAACGAGCCTTGTTGAACGCGGTGTAGCCGGCATTGCTCTTGGCGGCGATCGCCAGATAGATCACCGCCTGCCCCAGAGCCAGCTCGCCTTCGGGTGAACCCAGGCGCTCGTAGGTGAGCGCGGCATCATTGGCGATCTGCATGGCGCGCGGGTCCGCCAGGCCGATGTCTTCCCAGGCCATTCGAATGATCCGACGCGACAGATACTTGGGGTCGGCCCCGCCATCGAGCATTCGTGTCAGCCAATAGAGCGCCGCGTCAGGGTGTGACCCTCTCACCGACTTGTGCAGGGCAGAGATCTGGTCATAGAAGTCATCGCCCCCTTTGTCGAAACGCCGTGCATTCAGGGTCAAGGCGTTTCGGATGAATTCGGCATCGACCGTCGTGGCCCCCGCGGCACCGGCTGCAGTCAGGCATTGCTCGAGCAGATTCAGCAGGCGCCTTGCATCACCATCGGCATAGGCCACCAGTGTCTCGATGGCGGGCTCTTCAAACGTCAGATCGCTCATCACCCTGGCCTTGGCCCGGTTAAAGAGCTGCCTGAGCTCATCGTCGGTCAGCGACTTCAGGACATAAACCTGCGCGCGCGAGAGCAGCGCTGAATTGACTTCGAAGGACGGGTTTTCGGTGGTCGCACCGATGAAAGTCACCAGGCCCGATTCGGCATAAGGCAGCAAGGCGTCCTGCTGCGACTTGTTGAAGCGATGAATCTCGTCGACGAACAGGATGGTGTGCTTGCCTTGCGACAGGTTCTGCTGCGCCTGCTCCATGGCGGCACGGATGTCCTTGACGCCGGAAAACACCGCCGACAGGGCGATGAACTCGCAGTCGAAGGCGTTGGCGGTCAGTCTTGCCAAGGTGGTCTTGCCGACGCCGGGTGGGCCCCACAGGATCATCGAATGCGGCTTGCCCGACTGAAAAGCGAGCTTCAGGGGCTTGCCGTCACCCAGCAGATCCGACTGGCCGATCACCTCATCGAGCACCTTCGGTCGCATGGCTTCAGCCAGCGGTGGCGTGGGGTCTCGCGAGAACAGGTCGGCAGCGAGCATCTCGACGCTACTGAACCACGTCGACGCCGGCAGGCGCGGTGAAGCGAAACAGCGCGGCATCGAGCTTCGGATTGCGGTCGATCGCGCGAAAGACGAAACGGGTGGTCTGGCCGAAGGAATCGAGCACCTCCATCGCCACCGGCAGACCGGTGCGAAAGCCGATCCGGATCCGGTCAAAGCCCGACTCCTTGCTTCTCGGCACCGCCTCGAGCCAGTCGACGCCGTCGCTTGCGCCAAGGTCCTTGATCGTGAAATTCGTCTCGAGGTCGTTGGAGCCGAACAGAATCGCCGCGGGGGTTGCGCCGACCGCATCGGTGACCTTGCGCACGGTCACCTGCTTGAGGTCCTTGTCGTAGAAATGGACCCGCTCGCCGTCGGTGACGATCAGCTGCTCGATGGGCTTGAGCACCTCCCAGCGAAAGCGCCCCGGACGGGTAAACGCGAAGGTGCCGCTGGAGGCCTCGCCGGTACGCCCATTGGTCCGCACCTGCTGCTGCAAGAACTCACCGCGCGCAGAGCTGGTGGAGGTGGCGAAGTTGCGAAGCTGCTCGATCGCCGAAGCCACTGCAGGCGATGGACACTGCGCCAGGGCGATGAGGCAGAGAGCCGTCAGGCGGGCAGCCCAGCGTGAGGCCGGGCGTGTGGTTCTGAGTGAGGTCTTGCATTCGATGCAAGTGCCCGCGACATCGGCGGGGGCGGCAGAGAGGATATTGGACAGATTCATCCGACCGATGTTACCCCGGCCAGATCAATCGCCTTCGCGACGCGGCACGATGATGTCGCGATTGCCGTTGGTGGCCATCGTCGACACCACACCGGATTTCTCCATCTGCTCGAGCAGCCTGGCCGCACGGTTGTAGCCGATGCGCAGATGCCGCTGCACCAGCGAGATCGAGGCCCGCTTGTGCTGAAGGACGACCGCAACCGCCTGGTCGTAGAGCGCATCGGACTCACCGTCAACACCGGCTTCCTGAAGCGTCGTCTGCAGACCACCGAAGCCGACTGCGCTGCCGGTATCGATGGACTCGCCCGAGAGGGCGCCGTCGAGCATGCCTTCGACATAATCGGGCTCACCGCCGCGCTCCCGCCAGTGAGCCACGACCCGGTGGACCTCCTCGTCGGCCACATAGGCGCCATGCACGCGAACCGGCAGGCCGGTGCCGGGCGGCATGTAGAGCATGTCGCCCTGCCCCAGCAGCGCTTCAGCACCCATCTGATCAAGGATGGTCCGCGAATCGATCTTGGACGAAACCTGGAAAGCGATGCGGGTCGGAATGTTGGCCTTGATCAGGCCGGTGATGACATCGACCGATGGACGCTGCGTGGCCAGAATCAGGTGGATGCCGGCCGCCCTCGCCTTTTGCGCGAGTCGGGCGATCAGCTCCTCGATCTTCTTGCCGACCACCATCATCAGGTCGGCCAGTTCGTCGATAACCACCACAATCACCGGCAGATTGCCGAGGGGCTCGGGCGCATCGGGCGTGAGCGAGAAGGGATTGGAAATGTTTTCGCCGCGCTTGGCGGCCTCGGCGATTTTGGCGTTGTAGCCCGACAGATTGCGCACGCCAAGCTTGCTCATCAGGCGGTAGCGACGCTCCATCTCGCCCACACACCAGTTGAGCGCATGACCGGCCTGGCGCATATCGGTGACCACCGGCGCCAGCAGGTGAGGAATGCCCTCATAGGTGCTCAGCTCGAGCATCTTCGGGTCGATCATGATCAGCCGGACCTGTGAGGGCTCGGACTTGTAGAGCAGCGACAGCAGCATCGCGTTGATGCCGACCGACTTGCCCGAACCGGTGGTGCCGGCCACCAGCAGGTGGGGCATCTTGGCCAGATCGGCGACCATCGGCCGCCCGGCGATATCGTGGCCAAGCGCCAGCGTGATCGGTGAACTGGAGTCGGCATAGACCTGCGAGCCGAGGATCTCCGACAGCCGCACCGCCTGCCGGCGGGGATTGGGTAGCTCCAGGCCCATCAGGCTCTTGCCGGGAATGGTCTCGACCACCCGGATGGAGGTGAGCGACAGGGCTCGGGCCAGATCCTTCGACAGATTGACGATGGTCGAGCCCTTGATACCGGTGGCCGGCTCAATCTCGTAGCGGGTGATGACCGGCCCGGGATAAGCCGCCACGACATTGGCGGTCACGCCAAAGTCGGAGAGTTTTTTCTCGATGAGTCGCGAGGTGAATTCGAGCGTCTCGGGCGAGACGGTATCGTGCGAGATCACCGGCGGATCGAGCAACGAGATCGGCGGCAACTCGGTATCTGCCGGCAGATCGGCAAAAAGCGGCTGCTGGCGCTCGCGTTGGGCGCGCTCGGAGAGTTCGACCGCGACCGTCGGACGCTCAATGCGCACCGGCTCAGGGTCATCGCCCAGAATCTTGCGCTTGACCTCGACCGTCTCGGTGCGAACCGTCGCCGCGAGTTCGCCGGCGAGACGGTCACGATGCGCCTCGCGACGGTTAAGCACAAAAAACACTGCGCCTTCGAGCGCGGCACCGACCTTCTCAAAGATTGTCAGCCATGACAAGCCGGTGGCCAGCGAAAAGCCGATCGAGGCTGCCAGCAGCATCAGGAGGGTGCCGCCTGCCGCGCCCAGATGCACGAGCGCGGGCTGGGCAATCAGGTGGCCGACGACGCCGCCCGGCGCGAGCGGCAACTGCATCGGCAAGCCGCCCAGTCGGGATGACTCAAGCGCAAGGCATCCGAAAAAGAGGAGCGCAAACCCCAGCCATCGATCCCATCCGAAGAGGGTCTCGTCAAGCGCCTGACGACGATCGACAAGACGTGCGGCGTGCAGGTGGCGGTAGCCCGAGATGACCCGCATCAGCATGAACACCGCGAGCAGGTAGGCGCAGGCGCCAAAGAGATAGAGGAGCAGGTCGGCCAGCCAGGCGCCCAGGCGCCCACCGAAATTGTGGACGTCGCGGCCTGCGACCGCATGCGACCAGCCCGGATCGCCTTTGTCATAGCTGATCAGGATCAGGACCAGAAACATCGCCGTGGCGCAAAGCACCAACCAGCGGGCCTCACGCAGCAGAACCAGGGCCCGCTCAGGCAACAGCGACCGGCTGCCCGGCCCGCTTCGAACAGGCAAGCCGTCGATGGCGGAGGCTCGCGCCACTCAGGGCCTAGTGCAGATAACTGCCGAGCTTTTCGCGCAGCAGCAAGCGACCCTCGCCGGTCGGAACGATATAGCCGTCGACCTCGAGCACCTTCATGACCCGCGACACCATCTCGCGCGAGGCGCCGATCATCTTGGCGATTTCCTGGCGCGGCAACTTCGATTTCACCACCCGTTCGCCGTTGACCTCTTCAGAGAAGTCGAGCAGCACGCGCGCCACGCGCCCATAGACATCGAGCAGCGCGAGGGTCTCGATCTTCTTGTCGGCTTCGCGAAGGCGCTTGACCAGGCCCTTCATGATCTTCAGGGCGATGTCGTGGTTTTCGGACAGGATCGCTTTGAAGGTGTCCTTGTTGATCGCCATGAAGTCACAGGACTCCAGCGTCACGACGCTCGCTGACCGGGGTGCGTCATCAATCAGGCTCATCTCGCCGATGCACTCACCAGCGCCGACGATCGCCAGGATCACCTCCTTGCCCTCGGAATCGGAGCGCTGAACCTTGGCGCGCCCTGACAGCAGGATGTAAAGCGACTGCGAGGCCTCGCCTTCCGCGACGATCAGACGGCCTCTGGCAAAGGTGCGCCGCACTGTCCCGGAAGCCAGAGCATCGAGTTGACGCTCCCCGAGGCTGGAAAAAAGGGGCACGCGCTTGAGAAACGCCTTGATGTCTTCGTGGGCCATGGAGACTCCGGTTGGTGCTTGAATAGATTGGTTCGACGACGGTTACGACGACACTAACTTGTATGATTTTGCACGAGCTTCAGTCAAAATCCAAGGATATGCTTGAAGTGACGTGTCCAACGTACTGTTTTTTAACATAGATGCACACTCCAGGGGCCTGAAATGAGCGCTGTCAAACATTGCCGACTGATCATCCTGGGCTCGGGACCGGCCGGCTATACCGCGGCGGTCTACGCCGCCCGCGCCAATCTCAAGCCGGTTCTTGTGACAGGACTGGCACAAGGCGGCCAGCTGATGACGACCACCGATGTCGACAACTGGCCGGCCGACGCCAAGGGCGTCCAGGGCCCCGAACTGATGCAGCGCTTTCACGAGCATGCCGAGCGCTTCGATACCGAGTTCATCTTCGACCAGATCAATACCGTCGAGCTCGGTGCGCGTCCGTTCAAGCTGATCGGCGATTCGGGCACCTACACCTGCGATGCCCTGATCATCGCGACCGGCGCGTCGGCCAAGTACCTGGGTCTCGATTCGGAAACCGCCTTCATGGGCAAGGGTGTCTCGGGCTGTGCGACCTGCGACGGCTTCTTCTACAAGAATCAGGAGGTCGCGGTCATCGGCGGCGGCAACACCGCTGTCGAAGAAGCCCTCTACCTGTCGAACATTGCCAGCAAGGTAACCGTGGTGCATCGCCGCGACCGATTCAAGGCCGAGGCTATCCTGATCGACAAACTGATGGCGAAAGCCGCCACCGGCAAGGTCGATGTGCGATGGCACAGCGTGCTCGATGAAGTGCTGGGCGATGCATCGGGCGTGACCGGCATGCGCATCCGCAATGTCCAGTCGGGCCAGACCGAAGACAAAACCCTGCACGGCGTGTTCATTGCGATCGGCCATCAGCCGAACACCGGCATCTTCGAAGGGCAACTGAAGATGGAAGGCGGCTACATCCTCACGCATGGCGGCCTGCAGGGTAATGCCACCATGACCAGCGTCGAGGGAGTCTTTGCCGCCGGCGATGTCCAGGACCATGTCTACCGGCAAGCCATCACCAGTGCCGGCACCGGATGCATGGCCGCCCTGGATGCCCAGCGCTGGCTCGAGAGCCAGGACGAACAGGGCTGATCGGATCGCTGGCGCGCAGACCGACAATGCCAAAGCAAAGTCTGGCGTCCGGACTCGCCGATCTCGCGGCGTTTCGCGATGCGCTTCGGGACGAGGCACAGCGCCAGGCACACGCTGAGGCGCTGGCCCGTCGTGAGCGCGAACAGCGCGAACGCGAGGCGCATTTGTTTCGCCACAGCGTCGGCGATGCCGTGCCGCTGCCCCCCACCGGTCGTGTCGATCCGCCGCCGGCAGCGCTCGAGCCGGTCGCCCGTCAGTTCGAGCAAGACGAGCTTTGCGCGCTGGCCGAATCGATCAGCGACGAGATCGATATCGATCGCCTGCTCGACACCGATGGCGACCTGTCGTTTCGCAGGCCGGGCGTGGGTGCCGATGTGGTCCGTCGACTGCGACGGGGCCACTGGGTGCTGCAGGGCCAGATCGACTTGCACGGCTTGCGGGTCGACGAAGCGCGTGAGGCGCTGGTGGGCTATCTGGCCGACTGCATGAAGCGGGAGCGGCGCTGTATCCGCGTGATCCACGGCAAGGGGCTCGGATCGATCAACAAGGAGCCGGTACTCAAGGGCAAAGCGCTCAAGTGGCTGGCCCAGCGCAATGAGGTGCTGGCCTTTTGCCAGGCGGCCCCTGCCGATGGCGGCAGTGGCGCACTGATTGTCCTGCTGCGCCCGCCCGCCTCCAAAGCCCGAAAGCGATAAACCGCCATGATGCAGACCCTGCAGCAGCACCTTCCCGATCTGGCTCTGGCCGCCGCACTGGCCTGGGGCGCCGGACTGCGGCTCTATCTGGTGATGTTCGGGCTCGGGCTGGCCGGGCGCTTCGGATGGTTTGTCTTGCCCGAGCACCTCGCACTGATGACCAGCCCGCTGGTGCTGACCGCCGCCGGATTCATGGCCACGGTCGAGCTTTTTGCCGACAAGCTGCCCTGGCTCGACAGTGTCTGGGACAGCCTGCAGACCTTCATCCGGATTCCGGCGGGTGCTGCGCTTGCCGCCGCAGTGTTCGGCGACTCGAGCTCGGCGGCAACGCTGGCTGCCGCCGTGCTCGGCGGCTCGCTCACAGCGGCGACGCATTTTTCAAAAGCCGGTGCCCGCGCGGCGGTCAACACCTCGCCGGAACCGTTTTCAAACATCGCCCTGTCATTCACCGAGGATGTCGCCGTGGTGGGGGGCAGCTGGCTTGCCGTGCAGCATCCGGAAGTGTTTCTGGTGCTGCTGGCGATTTTCCTGGTGCTGGTCGCGGTGCTGATGAGCTGGCTGATCCGCGGTTTTCGCAGGCTTTTCAGGCCTTCTGAAAGGCCTGCCGAGCTCAGATAGCCTCGTTGTCGACTTCGCCGGTTCGAATCCGGATGACCTGCTCGACCGACGTCACGAAGATTTTGCCGTCACCGATGCGTCCGGTTTTGGCGGCACCGATGATGGCCTCGATCGCTGCATCGAGGGCTTCATCGGCAACCACGACCTCGACCTTCACTTTCGGCAGGAAATCGACGACGTACTCAGCGCCCCGATAGAGTTCGGTATGGCCGCGCTGGCGCCCGAAACCCTTTACCTCGGTCACGGTCAGCCCACTGACACCGACCTGCCCGAGTGCCTCGCGCACCTCGTCGAGCTTGAAGGGCTTGATGATGGCGGTGATCTGTTTCATGGCAGTCCCTTTTTTCCTTGTTGACGTGTTCAGTCGCGAAACCGTGAGGTGATCGGATAGCGCCAGTCGCGACCGAAAGCCCGATGAGTCACTCTAATCCCGACCGGTGACTGGCGGCGCTTGTATTCGCTGATCCGCATCAGTCTGACCACCTTCAGGACCGCATCGCGCGGATAGCCGGCAGCGATGATCGCCTCGATGGACGTGTCCTCTTCCATGTAGTGCCTGACGATCCCGTCGAGCTGATCGTAAGGCGGCAGCGAGTCCTGATCGGTCTGATCGGGGCGCAGTTCGGCGCTCGGCGCACGCGTGATGATCCGCTCGGGGATCACCGGCGACACGCTGTTGCGATACTCGCAGAGCCGATAGACCAGGGTCTTGGCGATGTCCTTGATGACCGCAAAGCCGCCGGCCAGATCGCCGTAAAGCGTCGAATAGCCGACTGCCATCTCGGATTTGTTGCCGGTGGTGAGCACGATCGATCCGAACTTGTTCGAGAGCGCCATCAGCAGGGTGCCGCGGATACGGGCCTGCAGGTTCTCCTCGGTGGTGTCGGGTTCGCGACCGGCAAATTCGCCTTCGAGCGTGGCGAGAAAGGCCTCGAAGCATCGCTCGATCGGAATCTCGTCATAGCGGCAACCCACGCGGGCAGCCATATCGCGCGCATCGATCCAGGAAATATCCGCGGTATAGGGCGACGGCATCATCACCGCGCGCACCTTGTCGGCACCGATGGCATCGACCGCAATCGCCAGCGTCAGCGCCGAATCGACACCGCCCGACAGACCGATGATCGCGCCCGGAAAACCGTTCTTGCCGAGATAATCGCGCACACCAAGCACCAGCGCCGAATAGACCTGCGCCTCGAAGGCCGGCTGCGGCTCGATCGCCCCGGACAGCCGCCCCTGGTCATCCACCTCGACCATCAGCAGGTCGGGCTCGAATGCCCGCCCCTGCGCGGCCAGTTTGCCATCGGCGTTCAGCGCAAAGGACATGCCGTCGAAGACGAGTTCGTCCTGGCCGCCGACCAGGCTCGACAGGACAATTGACATGCCTTGCGCGCAGACCGTCTCGCGCACGATGTCCATGCGCTGATGCTGCTTGTCAAGGTGATAAGGCGAGGCATTGGGCGCAAGGAGCACCTGTGCGCCGGCGGCGCGCGCCGCGGCAGGCGCCGCTGAAAACCAGAAGTCCTCGCAGATCACGACGCCGAACGTGATCTCGCCGACCTTGAAAACCAGCGCTTGCGAGCCCGATTCGAAATAGCGGCGCTCATCGAAGACGCCGTAATTCGGCAATTCGCGCTTGTGGTATTCACCGATCACCTGACCGGCATGGATCACCGATGCCGCGTTATAGCGACGTCCGTCGCGCGAGACCGGGTGGCCGACCACAAGGTGCAAGCCCGGCCAATCGAGGGACTGGCGCACGAGCGCGGCCATCGCATCACTGGTCCTGTCATAGAATGAACCCCGCAGCAGCAGGTCTTCAGGCGGATATCCGGTGAGCGACAACTCGGGGGTGACCAGTATCTGGGCACCCGCCAGGTGAGCCTGTTGCGCGGCGTCGGCGATCCGGCTGCAATTGCCGTCGAAGTCACCGATGATCTGATTGAGTTGGGCACTTGCAACCCGGGTGGGCATGAGCGAATCCGAAAGAGCATCAGGATCTGGCGATTATTGCATGCGTGTCGTCACCGATCTTGCGCAGGTTGACGCTGTCCAGTGGGATCAGCTCGCCGGCACCGGGCCGTTCACCCGGCATGCGTTTCTGTCAGCGCTCCAGAACACCGGCTGCGTCGGCGGCGAATCGGGCTGGCATCAGCACGTGGTGTGCATCAATGACACCGCAGGCCGCCTGGTCGCGGCAGCGCCGATGTATCTCAAGGACCATTCCTATGGCGAGTATGTCTTCGATTGGGCATGGGCCGATGCCTATCACCGCAATCGGCTGCCCTACTACCCCAAGGCACTGGTCGCCGTGCCCTTCACGCCGGTACCGGGACCACGGCTTCTGGCTCGCGACGATCGGGCGCGAGCCCTGCTCGTCGAGGCGCTGATCGCCGAAACCGATCGGCTGGGCGTGTCCGGCCTGCATGTGCTGTTTCCTGAGAGTGCCGATGCAAGCGCGCTCGAAGCGGCCGGAATGATGCGGCGTCAGGGTGTCCAATTCCACTGGATGAACGCCGGTTGGCCCGATTTCGAGGCCTTTCTAGGCGACCTGTCGCAGCCCAAGCGCAAGAAGATTCGCGCCGAGCGGCGCAAGGTGGCCGAAGCCGGGGTGGTGGTCGAGATGCTCGAAGGCCAGGCAATCTCTGAGGCCGACTGGGCCTTCTTTTCGCGCTGCTACCGGACCACCTATGCCCAGCACCACTCAACGCCGTATCTGAACCGGGCGTTTTTCCTGGAACTTGCCCGCACCATGCCCGATGCGCTGCTGATGGCACGCGCCAGTCGGGATGGCCGACCGATCGCTGCCGCGCTATTGATGCGCGACGCCAATGCCATTTATGGCCGCTACTGGGGCGCACTCGAACATGTGCCCTGTCTGCATTTCGAGGCGAGCTATTACGCGCCGCTCGAATGGGCGATTGCCAACGGGATCAAGCGCTTCGAGGGTGGCGCGCAAGGCGAACACAAGATGGCTCGCGGTTTCCTGCCGGTACCGACCTGCTCCTACCATCGGCTGGCCCATCCGGCCTTTGCGGATGCAATCGAGCGATTCCTCGAGCGCGAGACAGGCGGTGTCGATGCCTATCTCGACGAACTCAACGAACGCACGCCCCTTAAAAGTGGGGCTTTTCCTTCGCAGAGTTGAAGCGCTCGATCGACGCCTGCATTACCTCGGCTGCCTCGTCAACGCTGCCCCACCCCAGGACCTTGACCCACTTTCCGGGTTCGAGATCCTTGTAGTGCTCGAAGAAATGCTGGATCTGCAGCAGGCGTTCGGGCTGCAGATCGGCATGGCTGCGCCAATGCTTGTAGAGCGGCAGGACCTTGTCGATTGGCACGGCCAGCACCTTGGGGTCGATGCCGCCGTCGTCTTCCATGTTGAGCAGACCGACCGCACGGCAGCGCACCACCGCACCGATGCCGATCGGATAAGGCGTCACCACCAGGATGTCGATCGGATCACCGTCAGCGGCAATGGTGTGGGGCACATAGCCGTAGTTACACGGGTAGTGCATCGCGGTCATCATGAAGCGATCAACGAAGAGCGCGCCAGTCTCCTTGTCGACCTCGTATTTGATCGGATCGGAATTCATCGGGATTTCGATGATGACGTTGAAGTCATTGGGGATGTCGCGACCGGAGTCGACGCGATCAAGATTCATAGTAATTGGCCTCTGAGCGATGGGAGGAGCCCGCGGCACGCAGTTTATCAGCGCATCAATGCATGACCGGCTGGTCGTGCTGCGCCTTGGCTGATAATTGTAGGTGCAAGCCAAAAGATCGTCGGCATCGCGCCCGACATCCCTCTTCTCAGGAGACCTCCCTTCATGCTGCCATCGATGACGCACAACGCCCATTTCATCGGCAACCAGTGGGTGAGCACGCTCTCGGGCGAGACCCTGCCGGTGCTCAATCCGTCAAGCGGGGAGATCTTTGCCCGGATCGCCCGCGGCAATCGCGCCGACATCGATGCTGCCGTTGCCACAGCGCGCCAGGCCTTTGCCGGCCCGTGGGGTCGCCTGAGCGCGCTTGAGCGCGGCCGTCTGCTGGCCCGCTGGGCCGAGGCGATTCTGGCCAATCAGGATGAGCTCGCAGGCATCGAGTCGACCGACACCGGCAAGCCGCTCAAGCAGGCGCGTGCCGATGTGGTCGCCCTGGCGCGCTATTTCGAGTTCTATGGCGGCGCGGCCGACAAACTGCATGGCCAGACAATTCCCTACCAGGAGGGCTATACGGTTCTGACGATCCGCGAGCCGCACGGCGTCACCGGCCACATCATTCCGTGGAACTATCCGATGCAGATCTTCGGACGGTCGGTGGGTGCGGCGCTCGCGGCAGGCAATGCCTGCGTCGTCAAACCGGCCGAAGACGGATGCCTGTCATTGCTGCGGGTCGCGGCGCTGGCCGCCGAGGTCGGCTTTCCTGCCGGTGCGCTGAACATCGTCACCGGACTGGGTGCCGAGGCCGGACAGGCGCTGGCCGAACATCCCGGCATCGACCATATCTCGTTCACCGGCTCGCCCGACACAGGCAAGCGCGTCGCCATCGCCGGCGCCTCGCACCACTGTCCGGTGACGCTTGAGTTGGGCGGCAAATCGCCGCAACTGGTCTTTGCAGATGCCGATCTCGATGCCGCCATGCCGATGCTGGTCGGCGCGATCATCCAGAACGCCGGGCAGACCTGTTCGGCAGGCAGCCGCGTGCTGATCGAGCGCGCGATCTATGAGCCGCTTCTGGAGCGGCTTGCGCAGCGGTTTTCACAATTGCGTGCCGGCCCCGCCGATCTCGATCTCGATTTGGGGCCGCTGGTCAATCGCAAGCAGCAGCAGCGCGTCTGGGACTTCCTGTCGGATGCCCAGGCCGATGGCATCCCGATCGTGGCTCAGGGCGAAGTGGTCGACGAGGCACCGGCAAAGGGCTATTACCAGGCACCGGTGCTGTTGCGCGACGTGCCGCCGGCAAGCCGGCTGTGGCAAGACGAGGTCTTCGGTCCTGTGCTGTCGGCTGCCGCCTTCGACGATGAGGACGAGGCGGTCGCATTGGCCAACGGCACACCTTACGGTCTGGTGGCCGGCGTCTGGACGCGCGACGGAGCACGTCAGTTCCGGATGGCAAGGCGACTCGAAGCCGGACAGGTTTTCATCAACAATTACGGTGCAGGCGGCGGCGTCGAGTTGCCCTTCGGTGGTGTTCGCCACAGCGGGCATGGCCGGGAAAAAGGCTTCGAAGCCCTCTACGGCTTTACCCGGCTCAAGACGGTGGCCCTGCGCCACGGTTGAGGTCAGCGCTGCCAGGACCGCATTCAAAGATCAACCAGGAGGAATGACGACATGAGACTGCAAGGAAAGATCGCGCTGGTCACCGGCGCAGGATCGGGATTCGGCGAAGGCATCGCCACCCGGTTTGCCCTCGAGGGCGCTCGGGTAATGGTCAACGATGTGGCGCGCGACGCCGGCGAGCGGGTGGCCGCTGCAATCCGCAAGGCTGGCGGTGAGGCCCATTTTGCCTACGGTGATGTCTCGAGCGGCCCGGATGTTCAAGGACTTCTGCAAGCTGCAAAGACCCACTTCGGCGGCCTCGACATCGTGGTCAACAATGCCGGCGTCTCGCACCGAAACCAGCCTTTGCTGGAGGTTAGCGAGGCCGACTTCGACCGCGTCTATGCGATCAATGTCAAAAGCCTTTTCTGGATGTCACAGCACATGGTTCCGCATTTTCGGGAGCGCGGCGGTGGCGTCTTCATCAACATCGCTTCGACTGCCGGCGTACGACCCCGGCCAGGACTCGTCTGGTACAACGGCAGCAAGGGCGCGATGATCACGATCTCCAAAGCCATGGCGGTCGAACTCGCCCCCGATCGCATTCGCGTCAATGTGATCAATCCGGTGGCCGGCGAAACACCGCTGCTGGCTACCTTCATGGGCGAGGACACGCCGGCACGGCGCGCCCAGTTCATCGCCAGCATTCCGCTCGGCCGTTTCTCGCAGCCGCGCGACATCGCCAATGCCGCGCTTTATCTGGCCTCGGATGAAGCCGACTTCATCACGGGTGCCTGCCTCGAGGTCGATGGCGGGCGATGCGTCTAGACGGGACTCATCGAGGCTGAGGCTGGCGGTTTTTCGGGTGGTGCATCAGGCTGCCCGCTGAGCCGGCGGCTTGCTGATCAGGTGGATTGATCGCCAGTCCGATTGCTCGCGCTGCTTGCTCAGGCCGCGCGATCAGTCGACTGGGCGTCGGCCGCCAGGCGGGCGGCCAGCCTGAACTGCCCGCCTGCCTCCTCATTTCGCCCGAGCGACTCAAAGAGTTCGGCCAGCGCAAGATGGGCGCCAACCGACGGCTGACGGGCCTGGGCGAGCCGCAGATATTCTTCGGCCTTGCCCCAGAGCTGATCATTTGCACAGACCTGCCCGAGCGTGAGCAGCAAATCGGGATCATCACCATAGCGCCGGCGCCAGCCTTCCAGGCGATCGAGTCGCTCACGAAGTGCAACACCACCCACGCGCCCGTAAACCCTGACCAGATCGGCACTGTAGCTGGCATCGAGCCCCTGCTCGATGATCCGGCGTGCGTCGTCATCGGCTCCTGCTTCGACCAGCGCGACGGCGGCAGCGGCAGCCATATCGGGGTCAGCGCGCTCATCGGCTCGCAATGATCGCCAGTAGGTGCGAAGGGCCGACGCATCACCCGCCTTTCGGCGAAGCAGCGCAACGTGGGCTTTCAGGCGAAGACTGCGTACTGCCGCCGGATGAAGGGCATCGCGCTTTTCAACCAGCCGCAAAGTCTGGATCACCTCGTCCCAGCGCTCGGCCTGCTCATAGGCCCGCAGCGCAGTCCGCATGGCAACGATATGGCGCGCTCCGCCCGCCTGCAGCCGCTCAAGAATCGCAATCGCATCGGCCGAGCGACGGTCATCGACCGCGAGTTCGGCCTGCGTCATCTGCAGTGCACTGACCGCGCCCTGATCGGCGCCGATCTCGGCGAGCCACAGATCGCGTCGCTCGCGCTCGTTCATCCGATGCGCGGCTCTCGCAGCGATCAACGCGGCAGGCGCGGCAGTGTCGCGACTGGCCTGCGCGGAGCGGGCGAATCGCTCGGCCCGTCCCATGCGACCTTCGAAATAGGCCAGCACGGTATCGCGCAGGGCGGCACCGGACTGTTCCTGCTGTCGGCGGGTCCGGTAATCGCGAACACGCTGCGGCAAGCCCAACGCCCGCGCTGCGGTGACCAGGAGCAGATGCAGCAGGATGAAGGCCGCCGCCAGGATCGTCAGGGCGAGATTGACCGAGATATCGATGCGATAGGGCGGCCACATGATGGCGACATTACCCTGGTTGAATCGCAGCAGCAGCGACAGTCCGACTGCCGCGGCAAAGGCCAACAGAAGCCAGACCAGCCAGCGC
The DNA here is from genome assembly GCA_903903975.1 of uncultured Burkholderiales bacterium. GTDB lineage: Bacteria > Pseudomonadota > Gammaproteobacteria > Burkholderiales > Burkholderiaceae_E > UBA4615. The sequence goes on along the minus strand of CAIVAS010000202.1, from coordinate 35,539 downwards.
ATGGTGCCGCCTTACCTGGTTTCGCCGGCCGCGCGCGCTTCGCGCACTGCGGCGATGGTTTCGGCCAACGATGGCATCTCGAGCGTCAGCGGTGCCGCCTGCAATTGCTTGAGCGTATTGCTCGCCGAGACGACCGAGGGCTGTGTGCCATCGAACCAGCGGTCGAGAGACTCGAGCGACCGGGTGACATCGGATCGGAACAGCGACTGATTGCGGGCCAGCAGATTGAGGCGCGCATTGAGCAACTGCAGTCGAAGATTTTCACGCGCGAAAAATCGCTGATCGGGCGACAGCAGCAAAGCCTCAGGCTGATCCACACGCTGCACCCTGACGAGCTGGCGCATCTCGGCAATGAAGGCATCCCAGCCGAGTGCGCCGGTGCGCATCACCCGCTCAGGCAGTCCGAGCAGGCCTGATGAACTCGGCGTCTCGGGGTCGGCCGGAGGTTTGGCAGGCACATTGAGGGTAGCGTCGGCAACCATCGGCAAGCGGTCGACAACCGATGCGAGGGCATCCAGCCGGCTCACTGCCGCCGCGAAATCCGCGACCGGCAGGGCTTTCAGACGCTCAATGTCGCGGGCGAGCACGCGCCGCAGGCCGATCATCGACGGCTGATTGGACCGGGCCAGCACCTGCTCGGCATCTTGCAGCGCCAAAAGTGCACTTTGCACATTTCCGCCAAGCTGCAGTTGCTGGGCGGCGATCATGATCGAGCTCTCGACATCGGCCAGCATCAGCTCGCCGCGGCTGCGTGCCATCTGGTCGTAGAGCTGACGAAGCTGAGCCTGCTGGCCGAGTGATTCGGCGAGCCTGGCTTCGACGATGGCGGCTTTGGCCTGCTGGTCACGCAGGGTATCGCCAAGCAGGCGGGACTGCTGCTCGAGTTGCGACTCGCGAATCTCGGCTTCCTGAAGCCGGCGGACCATATCGCGTTCGACCCTTCCGATCCGCTCCTGACCGAACCAGGCCGCCGCTGCGAGCCCCAAAAACGCCGCCAGACCGGCGACCGTGAGAAAGCCCGGCAACCAACCGGCTCCCGCGACCTCATGCCTGGGCCTGCGAGGGCGGTCATTGCGGCCGCGATCAGCGTCCTGGCTGCGCCCGGCGTTCAGTCCATCGGCGGTACCGTCATCCGGCTGGGAAGGGGATGCAAGCTGACCGGGCCGGCTGGATGGGGGAGAGGCATTGGCCTCGGTGGCGTCGTTCATGGGTGGGGTTTCCGCAGCGATTCTAACGCGTGCACCAGCGCCGATACGCCCGGCGGATGTTCGCGCACATCCGGCCACCCCTGTTCCCGCAGCGACTGCGCAATCTTCGGATGCTGGGTCAGCACCGGCTGACTCATCAGCCAGCCCGCACAGGGCAGCGACGAGACATGGCTCGCGAGCCGGCGGCCGGCGTCTGCACTCGCAATCGACAACACGAATGGCCTTGCCTGGGAAGCTGTCTTGTCGAACCACTCATCAGCAACAGGCGATGGCAAAAGCTCGATCATGCGATAGACCGATCGCGCAATCACCTCGGCGCCTCGTTGCGCCAGCGTGTTCAGCCAGGCCTCGCGGCCATCGGCGCGCCTCAGTACCATCACCGTGTCCCCGCCGATCGCAAGCAGCTCAGGACGGCCGAGCAGCCGATCGGCATCGAAAGGAGCAAGACTTGGGGCAATCGTCACTGCGTGCGCCAATCCGGGGATCCGCGATGGCCAGGACCCGAGCATCTCGCGGCTGCCGGGCCCGATCAAGCCGATTCCGGGACCTTGCGGCCAGCTCAGACCCTGTCGCTCAAGGGCAGCCATGACGACCGCGATGGCACCCGGGCTGGGAAACAGCACCCAGCGCGCCCGCGCCGCTGTGGCGCAGATTTCAGGCCAGTCGAGATCATTCACTTCGGCAATCGCGCTCATCGGCACCTCGACCGACTCCCAGCCGCCCGCACGAAGGGCTGCCTTGATCGACTCACTGCGCACGACCGGCTGTGTGAGGACGATGGACTTCATCGGCGCTCGGCGGTGGTGTGACGCACAGACAAGTGATTCAGCAGCCGAGGCAAACGCGCCGACGAATGCCGGTCGATGGCCTCAGGCCAGACCGACAGCCGCCTGCTCGCCCAGTGCCTCAGCCGCTTCGTAGTCGGGTCCGAGGCCCTCGGCCGGACTGTTGATATCGGCGGGTTGCAGACTGACCACCCGCGGCGTGCGCACCGAGGTGCGGCGCACCACGCCGTCGGTTGCAAGCAAGGCGTCGAGTTGCAGTGTGCCGTCCGACTGGAGGACGGCATAGGCGGCCAGCGGAATCCGGCAGCTGCCACCGAGCGCGCGCGACACCGACCGTTCGGCCGTGACCTCGAGCCAGCTGCGACGATCGACCAGCGGCGCAAGCCAGGACCTGAGCTGAGTGCGACCGGCCGCGATTTCGATGCCAAGCGCACCCTGACCTGGCGCCGGCAAACTGTCGGTGGGCGGCATGACCGAACGGATCCGGTCGATCAGGCCGAGTCGCTTCAGACCTGCCGCGGCCAGGACGATCGCGTCGTACTCGCCGCGATCGAGCTTGCCGAGGCGGGTATCGAGATTGCCGCGCAGCGGCAAGACCTGCAGATCGGGGCGGCGCTCCGACAACTGGGCCGCGCGGCGCAGACTCGAGGTCCCGATGCGCGCACCCTGGGGCAGATCGTCAATCGAGGCATACGCGCCCGACACGAAGGCATCGCGCGGATCTTCGCGCTGCAGCACCGCAGCCAGCTCAAACTCGGGCGGCAGGCTCATCGGCACATCCTTGAGCGAATGCACCGCAATATCGGCCCGACCATCGAGCAGCGCCACTTCAAGCTCTTTCGTGAAGAGACCCTTGCCGCCGATTTCACTGAGTGCGCGATCAAGGATCTGGTCGCCGGTGGTGGTCATGCCAAGCAGCTCCACCTGGCAGTCGGGGTACAGACCGAGGAGCAGATTCCGGACATGGTGCGCCTGCCAAAGCGCGAGGCGGCTTTCACGCGTCGCGATGACCAGCCGGGTAGGCGCTTGGGACATGCTCAGGACCAGAAAGGAAAGGGTTGAACGGAAAGAGGGAGAGCGTGTCTCGCAGCCGTGTCAGCTGACCAGCCCTTTGACGATGGACCACTGACGACGGCTCACCGGCAGTTTCTCGGCGACCTCACGCAATACCACCTGCCAATAGGGATCACCGGCTTCACCCTCGCCGGTCGGGGTCACACGCTCGAAACCGGCAATCGAGGGACGAGCCACCAGCGCATTGCGGTGGATACGCACGAAGCGCTCGCTGAATTCCTCTTCAAGCGAGGTCAGCGACTCTTCGATCAGGAACTCGCGCTCGCGGGTGCGAACCGTGATGTATTTGAGCTCGGCCTTGAGGTAGAGGACCTGTTCGACCGGCACCAGGATGACCCGACCGCGCTCGTGAACCGAGAGCTGACGACGCCGGGTATTGGTGGCCTTGGCCAGTTGATCGATGGCCTCGAGGTGCTCGGCAGGCAACAGTGTCTGAGCCCGAATCAGGGCGCCCAGAAGGCGCTGAGCCCGAACCGGCTTGAGCAGGTAGTCGAGTGCATTGACCTCAAAAGCCTCGACCGCAAACTCGTCGAACGCGGTGACGAAAATGATCAGCGGCATCGGCTTGGGATCGTCCTGATCGGCCTCGGCCGCGCGTGCCGAAATATGGCGGGCCAGTTCGATGCCGGTCATACCCGGCATCTGGACGTCCATCAGGACAATCTGCGGGCGCTGGGATTCGATCTGCGCAAGCGCCTCGGGGGCATTAGCCGCTTCGCCGACGATCCGGTGCGGAAATTGGGGAGCAAGGTCTGACAGCACCTCGCGCAGCCGGCTGCGGGCCGGCCCTTCGTCATCAACGATCAGGATCGAAGTAGCGTCGGACATCTCGGCTGCGCCTCTCTTTACGATATGGAAATTCAAGCTGAAGACGGAAACGGTCGCCTTCTGCGCCTGTTTTTAGGTCTGCCTCGATATCGTACAGCAGCATCAGCCGCTCCCGGACATTAGACAGGGCCATCTGGTTGCCAGACCGCGACTGTGTTGCGGCAGGAATCGGATTGAGGATCTCGACCCTGACCCGATCTCCACTGCGCCCGACTGTGATTGCAATCGTGCCCTCTTCACTGCTTGGCTCGATACCATGGTGAACCGCGTTTTCGATCAGCGGCTGCAGCAGCAACGAGGGCAGCAGCGCATCCCCGGGCATATCGTCGAGCTGCCAGACGACCTTGAGCCGCGCCCCCAGACGAAGTTGCTCGATGGCCAGGTATTCCTTGCAGGTCACGACCTCATCGTCGAGTGCGACCAGCTCGCGGGCATCGCGCATGAAGACCCGAAAGAGATCGGCAAGATTTTCAAGCGTCGCTTCGGCGCGACGCGGGTCGCCCCGCATCAGGCCCAGAACGGTGTTGAGACTGTTGAAAAGGAAATGCGGCCTGATGCGGGCTTGCAGGGCCTGCAGACGTGCCTCGGCAAAAGAAGGCGAGTAGGCGCGGGCGCGCAGGCGAAAATATTCGACCACCGCCCATGCGGCTGCCGCTGCAATCAGCGCACGCGACGCCATCAGCCAGATGATTTCCGGGATCGCCAGCTGAATGTCGAGGAGTTGCAGGACGACCAGAGACACCAGCAAGGTCAGGAGTACCGGCAATCCGATCGCCACCGCCCACTGCGACGATTGAGACGATGCATTGGCGCTTTTTCGAACCACGCACAGCAGTGCCAGCGACAGCAGCAGCGATGGCTCGAGGACGGTGGCGATAAGCAGGAACCGGGCGACGGTTTGCCACAGATCGGTCGACAGCAAAGCCGCAACCAGGATGGCCACCAGATTCAAGGCACCGAGCGAGCGCAGCACCACGCCGAAATTGCAGGCATCGGGGATGAGTGGTGCCAGACCGCCCTCGACTTGCCGACGTGCCTTGACCGCAGCGGCCGTTGCCGGATGGGGCGCCTTATAATCGACGGTTTTCGGTTCGTTTGACGCCATAGGCCTTCAGTTTATGACAGATCAGTTCAGCAAGAAATCTGAGGCGTGGTCAGCGCGCTTCACCGAGCCGGTGGCCGACCTGGTCAAACGCTATACCGCATCGGTCGATTTCGACAAACGTCTCGCCATGCACGACATCGCGGGCTCGCTCGCCCATGCCGACATGCTGCATGCCGTCGGCCTGCTGAGTCTTGCCGATTTTGATGCGATCAAGAGCGGCATGGCGAACATCCGCGCCGAGATCGAGGCCGGACGCTTTGTCTGGTCACTCGATCTCGAAGACGTGCATCTGAATATCGAAAAGCGTCTGACCGAACTGGTCGGCGATGCCGGCAAACGGCTGCACACCGCCCGCTCGCGCAATGACCAGGTGGCCACCGATATCCGGCTGTGGCTGCGCGACACGATCGACGATCTGCGCACGCTGCTGGTCGCCTTGCAGACCGCTCTGATCGACCTGGCCGAACAGCATCACGCCACGATCATGCCGGGCTTCACGCATCTTCAGGTCGCGCAACCGGTCACGTTCGGCCACCATCTGATGGCGTATGTCGAGATGTTCGCCCGCGACGACGAACGCATGCACGACTGTCGTCGGCGGGTCAATCGCCTGCCCCTGGGCGCCGCAGCGCTGGCCGGCACCAGCTACCCGATCGATCGCGAGCGGGTCGCACGCACGCTTGGTTTCGAGGGGGTTTGCGGCAATTCGCTCGATGCGGTCTCGGATCGCGATTTCGCCATCGAATTCTGTGCCGGCGCTGCACTGGTCATGACCCATGTGTCGAGGCTGTCCGAAGAACTCGTGATCTGGATGAGCCCGCGCGTTGGCTTCATCGATCTGGCCGATCGCTTCTGCACCGGCAGTTCGATCATGCCGCAAAAGAAAAACCCCGATGTTCCTGAGCTTGCCCGCGGCAAGACCGGTCGCGTCACAGGCCACCTGGTCGCACTGCTCACGCTGATGAAAGGCCAGCCCCTGGCCTACAACAAGGACAACCAGGAGGACAAGGAGCCGCTCTTTGACACCGCCGACACCCTGATCAATACCTTGCGGATCTTCGCCGATCTGGTTGGCGGCATCCGGGTCGATACGCAACGGATGCGGCAGGCGGCGGCCGAAGGGTTTTCGACCGCCACCGACCTGGCCGACTACCTGGTGCGCAAGGGCCTGCCGTTTCGCGACGCCCATGAGGCGGTGGCCCGAGCAGTGCGTCTGGCAGCTGAATCGGGTCGAACGCTCGATGCGCTCACCCCGGTCGAGATGCAGTCGATCTCGCCGCTGATCGGTGCCGATGCCTACGACGCCCTCACTCTGGAAGGGTCGGTCAGCTCGCGCGACCACTTTGGCGGCACCGCACCGGCAAGGGTGAAAAGCGCAATCGAGGCTGCGCGGCAACGTCTGCAGGCACGTTAAGCACTGGCCCAGCGCAAGATGATTGCCCTAAGGTCTTCTAGCGCCTAGTATCGCGGTACCTCGGGCTTGCGGCCCGAGTCGTGAGCCGATCCGGTCAAATTCAAGGCCTGGGCTCGCGAAAATCAACTGTCTGCATATTGGAGACTCCATGGAACGTCGTTCATTTATCCGGAAAGCCGGAGCAAGTGCCGCAACCGGCGGCGCGATTCTGGCCGCCCCTGCAATCATCAGTGCCCAGCCCACGATTCGCTGGCGCCTGGCCTCAAGCTTTCCCAAAAGCCTTGACACGATCTACGGCGCAGCCGAAGTCATGTCGAAGGCCGTGTCCGCCATGTCGGGCGGAAAGTTCCAGATCAGCGTGCATGCCGCAGGCGAACTGGTGCCGGCCTTTCAGGTGCTCGATGCAGTCCAGCAGGGCAACATCGAGATGGGCCACACCGCGCTGTACTACTTTTTCGGCAAGGACCCGACATGGGCAGTCGCCACCGCGATTCCCTTCGGTCTGAACTGCCGTCAGTTCCAAGCCTGGTGGTATCAGGGTGGCGGCAGCCAGATCTTCAACGAATTCGCCGAAAAATCAGCCGGTGTCTACACCATGCTGGCTGGCAACACTGGCGCACAGATGGGTGGCTGGTTCCGCAAAGAAGTCACCTCTGTCGAAGACCTCAAGGGCCTGAAATTCCGGGTTGGGGGTTTTGCCGGTCAGGTGCTGACCAAACTCGGCGTCGTGCCCCAGCAGATCCCCGGTGGCGATATCTATCCGGCGCTCGAAAAAGGCACGATCGACGCCGCTGAATGGATCGGCCCCTATGACGACGAGAAACTCGGCTTCAACAAGGTCGCCAAGTTCTACTACTACCCGGGCTGGTGGGAAGGCGGCCCCGGCTTGCATGCCATCGTCAATCAGAAAGCACTGGCAACCCTGACGCCCGAATACAAGGCGATTCTCGAGGCTGCCGCCGAACAGGCCAACGGCTTCATGATGGCCAAATACGATGCGGTCAATCCGCAGGCGCTCAAGCGTCTGGTCGGCAGCGGCACGCAGCTCAAGCCCTTCCCGCGCCCGGTGATGGATGCCTGCTTCAAGGCGGCTCAGGAGGTCTATACCGAGACTAATGCGGCCAACGCCAACTTCAAGAAAGTGTCGGACCATTACTTCAATTTCCAGCGCGACCAGATCTCCTGGTTCCGCGTGACCGAGAACACCTTCGACGACTACATGGCCAGCGCAAAACGCTAAGGCCCTGCGATCGTGGCGCCACAGATCGTGGCGTCACGAAAGAAAAAGCCCCGCTTGATGCGGGGCTTTTTTTATGGCGACCTGCGCAGGGGCTGATCAGGGCTTTTGTTGCGCCTTGTTCTGGTCCTCACGCATCTGTTCCATCAGGCGCTTGGCAGGATCGTCATCGCCTGCCGGCGCCTCGACTTTCGGAATCGCCGCATCCGGCGCAGGCTTGTCGGCCGCGGGCTTATCCGCGCCTGCTTTGTCTGCACCGGGCTTGGTCGCGGGATCATCATCGAAGCTCTCGACATCGATACGAACCTTCTCGGTATCGACGACCACTTCCTTGTCGAGCCACATCGTGACCATCCCGGGCCAGAAAATCAGGACCGCGACCAGGATCAGCTGCAATACCACCCACGGAATCGCTCCGAGATAGATATCGGAACTCTTGACTTCCTTCGGTGCAATGCCGCGCAGATAGAACAGCGCGAAGCCAAAGGGCGGATGCATGAAGGAGGTCTGCATGTTCACGCACAGCAGCACACCGAACCACACCAGATCGATGCCCATCTTGGCTGCCACCGGAGCCAGCAGCGGCACGATGATGAAGGCGATCTCGAAGAAATCGAGAAAGAAAGCCAGAAAGAACACGAAGAGGTTGACGATGATGAGGAAAGCGACCTTGTCGCCACCGGTCATCGAGATCAGCATGTGCTCGATCCAGACGCCACCGTCGACCCCCTGGAACACCAGCGAAAAGACGGTCGATCCGATCAGGATGAAGATCACCATCGCGGTCAGGCGCATGGTCGACTCCATGCCCTCGCGCATCAGCTTCCAGGACAGTCGCTTGTGCATGGCGGCGAGCACGATTGCGCCAACCGCACCCATCGCGCCGGCTTCGGTCGGTGTCGCAAGGCCCAGAAAGATCGTGCCCAGCACCAGGAAGATCAGGACGACCGAGGGCACCATGCCCCAGAGCACCCGCTTCCAGAGCGCCCACCCCTGCAGGGTTCGGGCCTCTGCCGGCAAGGGCGGCATGAGATGCGGCTTGAGAAACGACAGCACCAGGATATAGAGCACGAAGAGCGCGACCTGCGCAATCGACGGACCGATCGCGCCGGCATACATGTCGCCGACCGACTTGCCGAGCTGATCGGCCAGCACCACCAGAACCAGCGACGGCGGGATGACCTGGGTGATCGTGCCGGAGGCCGCGATCACGCCGGTCGCCAGCTTCATGTCATAGCCATAGCGCATCATGATCGGCAGCGAAATCACGCCCATCGCAATGACCGATGCCGCCACCGTGCCGGTAATCGCGCCCAGCACCGCACCCACGATGATGACCGCGTAGGCCAGACCGCCAGGCACCGAACCGAAGAGCTGCCCCATCCCTTCAAGCAAGTCTTCGGCCAGACCGCAGCGCTCAAGAATCGCGCCCATGAAGGTAAAAAAGGGAATCGCCAGCAGCAGCTCGTTGGACAGGATGCCGAAGATGCGCAGCGGCAGGTTTGCCATGAACTGCGCCGGAAAAAAGCCGAGTTCGATCGCGACGAAACCCGACAGCAGACCCAGCGCAGACAGCGAAAAGGCGACCGGAAAACCGATCACCATGACGAATACCAGCGCGCCGAACATCAACGGCGCCATGTTCTGCATCGTGATCATTGCAGCGGCCTCTCGTATTGCAGGTCCATCGCGTAATCGCCTTTCAGATAGGCCACGCGCTTGATGATTTCGGACAGCCCCTGCAATGCAAGCAGCCCGAAGCCGATCGGCAGGACCAGTTTGACCGGCCAGCGAATGAGTCCGCCGGCATTGCTCGACATTTCGTAAGTGACCCAGGAATTGACGAACCAGGGCCAGGACATCCAGGTCAGAAGCAGCGCGCCGGGCATCAGGAAGACAACCAGGCCAAACAGATCGATGCGCGCCTGTCCGCGAGACGTCAGGCGCGAATAAAGCACATCGACGCGGACATGCTCATTCATTTTCAGCACGAAGGGCGCGCCAAGCAGCACGCAGGCCGCAAAGAGATACCACTGCACCTCAAGCCAGCCATTCGAACTCATGCTGACCAGATAACGGACTGTCGCGTTTCCGGCCGAAACCATGCAGGAAATAAACATCGCCCAGACCGCGAAACGCCCGACCTGCTGATTGAACCAATCGATGGCGTGGGCGAACCCGAGAAGCCCTTTCATCATGACCCTCTTATTTTCCGATTCCAGCGGGCGCGAACTACCGTGGCGCAAAAGTTCGGCAGTATAGCTGTCATAAGCCGGTCATCCGAGTACTAAGTCAATGTCGACGCGTTACCGGTGGCAGATCGGTACACACGCCCTCAAACAGTTCGGCGGCCATGCCAATGGTTTCGCCAAGCGTCGGATGAGGATGGATCGTCCGGCCGATATCGGTGGCATCGGCGCCCATCTCGATGGCGAGTGCCAGTTCACCGATCATGTCGCCGGCATGCGTACCCACGATGGCCCCACCCAGCAGGCGATGGCTGGTCTCATCAAAAATCAGCTTGGTGACGCCCTCATCCCGCCCGTTGGCGATCGCCCGACCTGACGCCGCCCAGGGGAAACTCGCCTTGGCAACCTTCAGACCTTGCGCGCCGGCCTGCTCTTCGGTCAGCCCCACCCAGGCGATCTCGGGGTCGGTATAAGCCACCGACGGAATGACCCGCGCATCAAAGAAGGACTTTTCACCGGCCGCGGCTTCTGCCGCGACATGGCCTTCATGGACTGCCTTGTGAGCCAGCATCGGCTGCCCGACGACATCACCGATCGCGAAAATATGCGAAACGTTGGTGCGCATCTGTTTGTCGACCGCGATGAAACCGCGCTCACCCACTGCCACGCCGGCGGCCTCGGCACCGATCGCCTGACCGTTGGGACGGCGTCCGACCGCACTGAGCACCAGGTCGTAGCACTGCGGCTTGGGGGGCGCCTGCTCGCCCTCGAACCAGACCATGATGCCTTGCGGCGTGGCCTCGACCCGAACAGTGCGGGTCTTGAGCATGATGCGATCGAAGCGCGGGGCGTTATGCCGCTGCCATACCCTGACCAGGTCGCGGTCGGCGCCGGGCATCAGGCCATCGAGCATCTCGACCACGTCCAGGCGGGCGCCAAGCGTCGAATAGACCGTGCCCATCTCCAGGCCGATGATGCCGCCGCCGATCACCAGCATTCGGGCGGGTCGTGTCTGGAGCTTCAGGGCGCCGGTCGAGTCGATGATGCGCGGATCATCGGGCAGAAAAGGCAGTCGAACCGACCGACTGCCGGCAGCGATGATCGCCTGCTCGAAGCGGATCACCTGCTTGGCACCAGTGCGGGCCTGGCCCTCGCCCTCGGTGGTTTCGACCTCGAGATGATGCGCATCGATGAAGCGGCCATACCCTCGAACCACCCTCACCTTGCGCGCACGCGCCATTCCGGCAAGACCCTGGGTGAGCTTGCCGACAACCCTGTCTTTCGAGGCTCTCAGGGCGTCGAGGTCGATGGTCGGCTCGGCGAAGGTGATGCCGTGAGCCGACATGGCCCGCGCCTCATCGATGACCGCGGCGGTGTGAAGCAAAGCCTTGGACGGAATGCAGCCGACGTTCAGACACACCCCACCCAGCGTCGAATAGCGCTCGACCAGAATCGTGTCCAGGCCGAGGTCAGCGGCTCGAAACGCCGCAGAGTAGCCGCCCGGCCCCGCACCGAGCACCAGCAGGCGACAGCTCAGATCCGCCTTGCCAGCGAACGCGCCAACAACGGTCGGGGAGGAGACAGGGGCTGCTGCTGTGGCCGAAGCAGGAGCTGTCGCCGAGCCGGAAGCGCTCGCGGGAGCCAAGAGCGCAAGCGGTGCTGGCGCCGTCCCCGATGCGGGCGCCGATGCGGCTGTCGCTTGCGCCGCCTGCACCACATCCGCCACATCCGCCGTCTCGACCATGGCAATCACGCTGCCCTGCGCGACCTTGTCACCCAGGCCGACTTTCAGTTCGACGATGCGACCTGTCGCACTCGACGGAATCTCCATCGATGCCTTGTCGGACTCGACCGTCAGCAGGCTCTGCTCGAGCTTGACGGTGTCGCCGGCCGACACCAGTAATTCGATGACCTCGACTTCATCAAAGTCGCCGATGTCCGGAACCTTCAGTTCGATCAGTGCCATGCGTATCGTCTGCCAGAGGGAGTCGTGGGCTCGCGCGGGACCAGGGCGCCGCGCGCGAATCGGGTGGGGTTATCAGGTGGGGTTGATCAGAAAATCAAAGACACGGCTGGGTCCGGATGAGCTCTTGTCGAACTCTGCTCCCGCGTTGACGCCGATCTGCGCAATCTGCGTCGCAGTGCGCTTGCTGCCATAGGTGGCATACATCGCGCCGAGCGCGAAGTTGCGACCCGAGCCGATCGCCCAGAAACGATCGAAGCTGAAGACTTCGCGATAGGAATACACCCCATAAATACCACTGGGATTGGCAATCAGCGCAGTGATCTGCGAGCTTTCGTAGGGATCGTCGTCTTCTTCCTTGGGATTGAGGAAGTACTTTTCCTTGAGCTCCTGATGCGCATTCAGAAAGGTCTCGAAGACCTCGTGGCGGGAATGCAGCCGGGGATGCTCGATGTTGCCCAAAACCCGCCTGAGCACTTCGAAATGCGCCGTGCTGCCGGCCAGACCAACCAGCGAATCGCCCACGCGAATGATCTTGTTGTTGGCCTCGTAGTCGCCGGGCAGTCGCGTCTCGCCGAAAGTCACCAGCGTATCGGCACCGATCGCGATCAGATTCTTTTTCTTGACGACGACGATCGTGGTCACGACAGGCTCCGACTCGGAATCACCCGAGATGTGAACGGCTCACAGCAACACGCGACGAAAATCGAGGAGCAGGCGCGCCAGATGAGCGTTGAAACGCGCCGCCGCCGCCCCATCGATCACCCGATGATCGTACGACAGCGACAAGGGCAACAGCAGTCGAGCTTCGAAACTGGCGCCGTTCCAGATCGGGCGCATCGCGGTTCGACTCAGGCCGAGGATCGCGACCTCAGGCGCATTGATGATCGGCGTAAAGCCGGTGCCGCCAATGCCGCCCAGACTCGAAATCGTGAAGGTGCCACCCTGCATCTGGGCGGGTGCGAGCTTGCCTTCGCGGGCGGCAAGCGCCAGCGTTGCAGTCTCCTGAGCGATCTGGGAGACGGTCTTTCGATCGGCATCCCGAATCACCGGCACAACCAGACCATTCGGCGTGTCGGCCGCAAAGCCGATATGCCAGTACTGCTTGTAGACCAGCGAGTCGCCTTCGAGCGATGCATTGAAATCGGGCATCTTCTGCAGTGCATGCACGCAGGCTTTGATCACGAAGGCCAGCATCGTGAACTTCACACCGGCGACCGCCTGCTCGGCATTGATCTCGCTGCGAAAGGCTTCGAGTGCGGTAACGTCGGCTTCGTCATGGTTGGTGACATGCGGGATCATCACCCAGTTGCGATGCAGGTTCGCAGCAGACAGTTTTCGGATACGCGACAACGGGCGCATCTCGATCGGCCCGAATTTTGCGAAATCGACCTTCGGCCAGGGCAGCAGTCCAAGACCGGCACCGTCGGCGGACCCTGCCCCGTTGGCAGCAGGCTTGCCTGCCGCCCCGGACATGACCGACTTGACATGCGCCCGAACGTCGTCGGCCGTGATGCGATGCTTGGGGCCGCTGCCGGCCAGTCGGGTCAGTTCGACACCGAGCTCGCGGGCAAATTTACGCACCGACGGCGAGGCATGCGGCAGACTGGCTGGCGAGGCGACCTCGCCCGGATCAGCCGGAACCGGCGGCACGCGCAGTGCAGTCGGCGACGCCGCCGAATTCGCATCGAGGCCAGCCGGCTGCGCTGGTTGGGGTTCGGGGGCAGTCGATGCCTGAGCAGCCAGCGGCGCCGCAGGTTCTGGTGCCACCGCAGGGGCTGTCGCAGGGGCCATTGCCGAGGCAATCGGCTGCACCGAAGCTGCTGCTGCGGCGGGTAACTCAACCGGTGACTCAGCGCCCGCATCGGCAGTCTCGATCAGCGCGATCACGCTGCCCTGCGCCACCTTGTCGCCGAGTCCGACCTTGAGCTCGATGACCCGTCCGGCCGCACTCGACGGGATCTCCATCGACGCCTTGTCGGATTCGACTGTCAGCAGACTCTGTTCGGGTTTGATCTGCTCGCCTGCGCTCACCAGCAGTTCGATGACCTCGACTTCGTCGAAGTCGCCAATATCCGGAACCTTCAGTTCAATCAGTGCCATCGTCTCGGTTCCGTCAGGCGTAGTGCGGGTTGGGTTTGTCGGGATCGATCCCGTAACGCGCGATCGCATCGGCCAGCAGCGCCGGCTTGAGCCAGCCCTCGACCGCCAGCGAACGCATCGCCGACAGGACGACGAAGTAGCGGTCGACCTCGAAGTGCGAGCGCAGCCGTGCGCGGAAATCAGAACGACCGAAGCCGTCGGTGCCGAGCACCCGGTAATCGCGCCCGACCGGAATGAATGGCCGGATCTGATCGGCGAACAATTTGACGTAGTCGGTCGATGCCACGATCGGCCCGGAATGCGCACCGAGCTGCTCGGTGACATACGGAATCCGGGGGGAGTCGTCGGGATGCAGCAGATTCCAGCGCTCGCAGTCGAGTCCATCGCGGCGCAATTCGGTAAAGCTCGTGACCGACCAGACATCCGCCGCGATTCCCCAATCGCTTGCGAGCAGATCGGCGGCCGCCAGCACCTCCCGAAGAATCGAGCCTGATCCGAGAAGCTGGACACGGGTCTTGTTGTCCGGGTCGCCTTGCCGCAGCAGGTACATGCCGCGCACGATGCCCTGCTCGTCGCCCTGGGTCAGACCCGGATGCGGGTAGTTCTCGTTGAGCAGCGTCAGGTAGTAATAAATATTTTCCTGATTGCCGACCATTCGGCGCAGACCCTCGTGCACGATGACTGCCACCTCGTGGGCGAAGGTCGGGTCATAGGACACGCAGTTCGGGATCGTCGCCGACATGATATGGCTGTGGCCGTCGGCATGCTGCAGGCCCTCGCCGTTGAGCGTGGTCCGACCCGCCGTGCCTCCGAGCAGAAAACCGCGCGCCTGCATGTCGCCGGCCGCCCAGGCAAGGTCGCCGATTCGCTGAAAACCGAACATCGAGTAGTAGATGAAGAAGGGAATCATGATGCGGTTGTTCGTCGAATACGACGTGGCCGCGGCAATCCATGAACAGAAGGCCCCCGCCTCATTGATCCCTTCCTCAAGAATCTGGCCCGACTTGTCCTCACGGTAGTACATCACCTGGTCTTTATCGACCGGGGTGTACTTCTGCCCCTCGGGGGCATAGATGCCGAGTTGCCTGAACATGCCTTCCATGCCGAAGGTGCGGGCCTCATCCGGCACGATCGGCACGACTCGCGGCCCCAGCGTCTTGTCGCGCACCAATGCCGTCAGCAATCGCACGAAGGCCTGGGTGGTCGAGATTTCGCGCCCGCTTGCGGTCGGCTCGAGCACGGCCTTGAAGGCTTCGAGCGGCGGCACCTCGAGCGATTCATCGGCCATCACGCGGCGGTGCGGCAGATAGCCGCCAAGCGCCTTCCTGCGCTCGTGCATGTACTGCATCTCCGGCGACGCTTCGGCCGGCATGAAAAACGGCACTTCGTCGAGCTTGTCGTCGGCAATCGGAATATTGAATCGATCACGGAACTCCCGGATCGCGCTGACATCGAGCTTCTTGAGTTGGTGGGTCGGGTTCTTGGCTTCACCCGCATGGCCCATGCCATACCCCTTGACGGTCTTGGCCAGCACCACGGTGGGCTGCCCGACATGATTGACCGCCGCGTGAAATGCCGAATACACCTTGTGCGGATCATGGCCGCCGCGATTGAGTCGCCAGATGTCGTCATCGGTCATGCGCGAGACCATCTCGAGCAGGCGCGGATCCTTGCCGAAGAAATGCTTGCGCACGAAGGCACCGTCGTTGGCCTTGTAGGCCTGGTACTCACCGTCGACGGTTTCTTCCATGACCCGCTGCAAAATGCCGTCCTTGTCGCGCGCAAGCAGTGGATCCCAATAGGAGCCCCAGATCAGCTTGATGACGTTCCAGCCGGACCCGCGGAACTCGCCCTCGAGCTCCTGGATGATCTTGCCGTTGCCGCGAACCGGCCCATCGAGCCGCTGCAGATTGCAGTTGATGACGAAGACCAGGTTGTCGAGCTTTTCGCGTGCCGCCAGACTGATCGCACCAAGCGATTCGGGCTCATCCATTTCACCGTCGCCACAGAACACCCAGACCTTGCGGTTGGCGGTATCGGCAATGCCCCGGGCATGCAGGTATTTGAGAAAGCGCGCCTGGTAGATCCCCTGGATCGGGCCCAGCCCCATCGACACCGTCGGGAACTGCCAGAAATCGGGCATCAGCTTCGGGTGCGGGTATGACGACAAGCCTTTGCCGGCAACCTCCTGGCGAAAGCTCAGCAACTGATCCTGGGTGAGCCGCCCCTCGAGAAAGGCGCGCGAATAGATACCCGGGGCCGAATGCCCCTGGAAATAGACCAGATCGCCGCCATGCCCCTCGTGAGGGGCATGCCAGAAATGATTCATCCCGGCGCCAATCATGGTCGCCGACGACGCAAACGACGCGATATGACCGCCCAGATCGCCGCCATCAGCCGGATCGAGCCGATTGGCCCGCACCACCATGGCCATGGCATTCCAGCGCACAAAGGAGCGGATGCGCTCTTCGAACTCGGCGTTGCCTGGGCTGGGTACCTCGAGGTGGACCGGAATCGTGTTGATGTAGGCGGTGTTGGCCGAAAACGGGATGAAGGCGCCGCTGCGGCGAGCCTTCTCAATGAGCGTACTCAGCAGGAAATGCGCACGCCCGGGGCCTTCGCGCTCGATGACCGACTCAAGCGCGTCAAGCCATTCGCGTGTCTCGAGCGAATCGGGATCATTCGCCGCGGCGTCGTTCGGCAAAGCGGACATCCGCATCTCCTTACTTAGTCTGTGATATCCGTCGATTCTAGTCAGCGGAGATGACGAGCGTCCACAGAAATTATCGTATCGAGAAAATATATTTCGTATTACGGAAACACGTGGCAGTCTTGCGACGATGCTGCCTCGGCGCACCGATCCGCATGACGGAGTCCGGCGTCCACCAGGTCAACGCCGTGATACGATCGCGGCCTTAGCGCCCGTAGCTCAGTTGGATAGAGTACTTGGCTACGAACCAAGGGGTCGTGGGTTCGAATCCTGCCGGGCGCACCATCAATGACTGCCGTACCGTGGACCCAGGAGCTAACGCTCCTGGGTCTTTTTTCGTTCGGAGTTGCGCATCGTCATCGGACAACCATCATCAGCCTTCGCCGCCTTGAGGGCCGTAGAAGACAACCCAGGTGACGAAATCGTCGCTGAAGCCCTCGAACCGGTGCTCGACGCCTGCGGCCACAAAGAAGGCATCGCCACTTGCGCAGTCGTAGCGCTGAGCGCCGATCAGCAGGTGGGCCGTGCCGCGCTGAATGAAATACAACTCGTCCTGGGCATGCGGCTGCTGCTGATCCTGACCACGGGGTGCAAACACCTCAACAGACATTGAACCCCCTGCCATCATTGAGACGAACGGTGCCCCGGCAGGATGGGTGTCGCTGAGTTCGCCGGGCAAACGCCTCAAGGCCTGGTTCAAAGAGACTTTCATGTTTTCACTTCATCCGACTGTTGACACCTGCGAGGATCGGCAGATTCGGGCACACTTTTGCTTTACCCACTCGCCTTCCGATAAGAGGTTATCGATGACCACTGTCAAAAGCGCGCTAGCCCAGAAAAGCGGCGCCCTCATCCATGTGCGTTCCGACGACATGGTCTTCAAAGCTCTGACGCAGATGCGGGACAATCGTGTCCGATCAGTGCTCGTCATCGACGACGAGGTGCTGGTCGGCATCGTGTCGCAGGGTGACTGCGCGATCAAGGTGCTGCTGCCGGGGCTCGATGCAAAGACCACGGTGATCAGCCAGGTCATGACTCGCAATCCCATCACGGTCAAGTTGAGCGACCAGATCGACGCGTGCATGGCCATGATGTCATCAAAGGGGTTTCGTCACCTGCCGGTGCTCGAAGCCGGCAAGGTCGTGGGCGTGATCTCGATCGGGGACGTCGTCAAGGACACCATCCGCGACCTCAAGCTCAACGTGAACGACCTGATGGGCTACATCATGTCCGACGGCCCCGGCGGTTAACCGGCAGCTTCGATCAGGCCAGCGCCACCTCGTAGCCTCGGGCCGTGGCGGGCCGGGCCATCATGGTCTCGTACCAGCGCTTCACATGACTGAACTGCGCCAGATCGACCTTGTGGCGCTCGTGACGCCAGGCCCATCCCAGGATCGCGAAATCAGCCACTGACACCTCATCGGCGAAGAATTCATGGCCGGCCAGGTGCCGGTTCATCACGCCATACAGCCGCCGGGTTTCATTGCTGTAGCGTTCCAGTCCATAGCGCTGATCCTGTGGGTCTTTGACCCCCAGAAAGTGGTGAACCTGCCCGGGCATGGGGCCGAATCCACCCATCTGCCACATCAGCCACTCAAGCGCTGCCACCTGCCGACGCGCGTCCTGTGGCATGAAGCGTCCGGTCTTTCGGGCCAGATAGAGCAGGATGGCGCCCGACTCGAAGACACTGATCGGCGCGCCATCGGGGCCATCCGGATCGACGATGGCCGGAATGCGGTTATTCGGGCTGATCTTCAGGAAGGCCGGTTCGAGCTGCTCGCCGCTGCCGATGTTCACCGTCTTGACGGTATAGGGCAGCGCCATTTCCTCAAGCGCTGCACTGATCTTGCGGCCGTTGGGGGTATTCCAGGTATAGAAATCGATGTTCATTCAGCAAGCTCGTCCTGGGTCAGCCCGGTGCGCCGGGCTGCTTAAGCGGATGCGATACCGCAAAGGCTGGCAGTGCCTGCAGCCGCTCGTGGATGGTCACGGCCACCGGATAGGCCGACGCATCGACCTTGAAAAACATCATGGCAAGCAGGTGCGAGGACAGACAGAGATCGGCCAGCGTTACCTGATCGCCATGGCAATACAGGCCAGTGTCGGGCGAAGACGCCAGGTTCACTTCAATAGCCTGCAGGCCGGTCGTCAGCGCACGCGTGACCCAGCGCTGGATGGCCGAGTCATCGAATGCCGCGTCTTTCTGCAAATACTGACGCACTCTGGGCACCAGCAGCGGATGGGAATCGGCCGCGTGAATCAGTGCCAATCCGCGCACGCGCGCCCGCCCTGCCGGATCGGCAGGCAGCAAGGGCGGCGCCGGAACGATCTCATCCAGATATTCCACGATGGCCATCGACTGAAACAGCACGCGTCCATCGTCGAGCACCAGCGCGGGCAAAACCGCCTGCGGATTGACCGCCCGAAACTCGGGCAGCAAATGCGCGCCGCCCAGCATGTCGACCTCGGTCACGTCGTGCGAAATACCTTTGAGTGCCAATGCCACCCGCGCGCGATAAGCCGCCAGCGAACGCCAGTTTGAATAGAAGTTCATGATGAGCGTGTCCTTGAAGTCCGGTAAGAATACGCAATTGAGAGCACCGACCGGCATTTCCCCGCGATAATCAAACGATGAACATCGTCCAGACCGCACGCGACCTGACCCCGAGCATTCGGGCCTGCATTCCCGAACTCGAACGCAAGCGCACCCTGCCGCCCGAGCTCGCCACCCAGCTCGCCCGGGCGGGGCTCTTCAGAACGCTGCTGCCGCGCAGCCTCGGCGGACTCGAACTCGAGCCGCAGCAGGCGCTCGACACCATGGAGGCGATCGGCCAGGCCGACGCATCAACCGGCTGGTGCGTGATGATCGGGGCCACCTCGGGGATGAGCGCGGCGTGGCTCGAGCAGTCGGTGGCGGCCAGCATCCATGCCACAGCCGAGACCGTCACTGCCGGCGTGTTTGCACCAATGGGCCGCGCGAGCGCGCAGGGCGATCACTACACCGTCGACGGCAAATGGGCCTGGGCAAGCGGCAACGCCCATTGCAGCTGGATCGCCGGCGGCTGCGCCATCATCGAGGACGGCAAACCCAGGATGCTGCCCAATGGCATGCTCGATTCGCGCATGGTCTTCTTTCCATCAGACTCGGTCACACGCCTCGACGGCTGGCATGTCAGCGGTCTGGTTGGCACCGGCAGCGGCGAGTTCTCGGTCGACAAGCTGATGGTTCCGCGCTCCCATTCGGTCTCGCTGATATCAGACGCGCCGCGTGAGAGCGGGGCGCTGTATCGCATGCCGATCTTCGGGCTGCTGGCCCAGGGGATCGCAGCGGTCATGCTCGGCAATGCGCGGGCCGCCATCGACGACCTGGTGGCACTGGCCGGCGCCAAGCAACCTCAAGGAAGCCGACGGACGCTGGCCGAGCGCGCCAGTGCGCAAACCGACCTCGCTCGCGCCGAGGCCACGCTGCGCTCGGCAGGCGCTTATTGCCGCGAGGCGGTCGGGCAGGCCTGGCGCCAGGTCTGTGCCGGCGAGCCGCTCGACGCCGGGACCCGTGCCCAGCTCAGGCTGTCTGCGACCCATGCCACGCGCGCAGCAGCCGAAGTTGCCAGCAGCATGTACGAGCTTGGGGGCGGCTCGTCGGTCTATCTGTCGAGTCCCTTGCAGCGACGGTTTCGCGATGCGCATGTCGGCACGCAGCATCTCATGGTCGCCCCGCCCACCTGGGAGCTCGCTGGTCGGGTCCTCATGGGTCTGCCGACTGATGCCACGCTGCTCTAGACCGGCTGCTGTCGGCCTGCATTAGTGCTAACGTTGCCTTGACCATGGTCCGTCGCGCCCTCTACAGCCGTCCCCCACCTTCCCGACCTGCGGGCCAAACGCGTTCGGATGCGCGTTCGGACGCCGCCTCCGATGTCGCTGAGAAGGCCACGAGGTCGAGCCTCGGCGGCGCGCAACGGACTGTCACGGCGCCTGCGACAGCTCCGACGAACTCGCCCGCGCTCCCACTCGGGCGCTTTGCCCGCCTGCGGCGCCTGACCGCCGGTCTCACCGCGCGATACGAACGATTCCTGCTGGTCGCACTCGGCATGGCCGGCGCACTTGCTTTGGTGGCGGCATCGCAACGATTGACACCCCCCGCGCCGGCACTTGACCAGAAAATGATTGATGCAGCGGTGCTGCGCACACTCGAGACCACTCCCCTGCCCTCACCCGCCGCCAAGGCCTGGGAAGTCATCCGACCCTCAGTCGTCCGGGTGCGGCGCCTCGGCCCTCCCAAACCGGGCAAGGACGGCCAGAGCGACGACGAAGGCGAAGACATCGGCGTGGGCAGCGGCGTGGTCATCGTCGAGTCAGGTCTGATCCTGACGAATCTGCATGTGGTCGAGGGGGCGACCTCGATCAAGGTGGTCTTTGCCGACGGCCTGGTCTCGGACGCCGATATCGTGCAGACCCAGCCTGACCAGGACCTCGCCGTGCTCAAGGCCAGAACGCTGCCGGATGACCTGCAGGCCGCAACACTGAAATCGACGGCCGATCTGCGCCCCGGCGATACCGTGATCGCAGCCGGCTTTCCCTTCGGCATCGGTCCGTCGGTCACCTCCGGGGTCGTCTCCGGTCTCAAACGCGAATTCCGCACGCCGCAAGGCCGGCAACTGCTGACCAACCTCATCCAGTTCGATGCCGCGGTCAACCCCGGCAGCTCGGGTGGGCCGCTGATCACCCCCGAAGGCGAGGTGGTCGGCATCGTCACCGCCGTCCTCAACCCGACCGAACAGCGCGTCTTTGTCGGCATCGGATTTGCCGTGCCGATCGAAAATGCCGCCGGCGGCGCCGGCATGTCACCCTTCTGAAGCGCAGCATTGCTGCCCGCGCGCAGGCCCATCGGGCCCCACTGAGAACATCGGACAAAATAAGCCCATGAACGATCAACCGACGCATCGCAGTACCCTTCAAGGCGCCACCCCCGGGGCCGACGTGTCGGCACTGATGGAGCGCATCCTCTTCGAGGTCAAAAAGATTGTGGTCGGTCAGGACCACTTCCTTGAGCGCGTACTGGTCGCCATCCTCGCCCAGGGCCATCTGCTGGTCGAGGGCGTGCCGGGTCTTGCCAAGACCCTCACCGTCAAGACGCTGGCCACCACCATCCAGGGGCATTTCAGACGGATCCAGTTCACACCCGACCTGGTGCCGGCAGACCTGATCGGCACACGCATCTACAGCCAGAAGACCGGTGAATTCAGTACCGCGCTCGGGCCAGTCTTCACCAACCTGCTGCTGGCCGACGAAATCAACCGTGCGCCGGCCAAGGTGCAAAGCGCCCTGCTCGAGGTCATGCAGGAGCGTCAGGTCACAATCGCCGGCGAAACCCATTTTGTGCCCGATCCCTTTCTGGTGATGGCCACGCAAAACCCGATCGAAACCGAAGGCACCTATCCCTTGCCCGAGGCTCAGGTCGATCGGTTCATGATGAAGGTGCTGGTCGGCTATCCGACCGAAGAAGAAGAATTCGTGATCGTCGACCGGGTGACCGGCCCGGCCATCGCCATCGGCGCGGTCGCCACCACCGAGCAGCTGAGTGCGCTCCAACGTGCCTGCCGTCGCGGCTATGTCGACCCGACGCTCATGCAATACGCGGTCAGGCTGGTCGCCGCCACCCGCGAACCCGATCGCTTCGGCATCGCCGACACCGCGCGGCTGCTGACCTTCGGCGCCAGCCCTCGTGCCTCGATCGCACTGGTCGAAGGCGGGCGCGCCCTGGCCTTTCTGCGCGGACGCGCCTATGCGCTGCCGGAAGACATCGCCGACATTGCGCCCGATGTGCTGCGCCATCGCCTGGTGCTGTCATATGAAGCGCTTGCCGAGGGTGAGTCGGCCGACGCCATCGTTCGCCGGATCATGCAGCAGGTGCCGCAACCGGCACGCCCGCTTCAGAGCCATGTCGAGCTTGAGCCGCGAACCTGAGGCGCTGCTGCGCAGACTCGAGTGGACGGTGATCCGTCGGCTCGACGGGCTGCTGCGCGGTGACTATCGGATCCTGTTCCGAGGCTTCGGCCTGGATCTGGCCGATCTTCGTGAATACCAGTTCAACGACGATGTCCGACGCATCGACTGGAATGTCACCGCCCGGATGCAGACACCTTATGTCCGCGAATACCACGAAGACCGCGAAGTCTCGGCCTGGTTTCTGGTCGATCTGAGCGGCTCGATCGGCTTCGGTTCGGGTGCGCAGACCAAGCATAGACTAACGGTCGATTTTGTCGCAGTGATGGCCCGTCTGCTGTCCCGCCATGGCAATGCGGTCGGCGCGATGTGCTACGGACAGCGGGTCGACCAGGTGATTGCCGCACGCACCGGTCGCAGGCATGTCCTGCATCTGATGCAGCACCTTGAAGCGCGCGGACCGCCGGTGCCGGCCAGCCGGCAAAGCCCTCGCCCGCAGCGAGCAAGCGCCGCCAGTACCGCAACTGATCTGGGCGTGTTGCTGCGCGCAGGCGCGCAGCTGATCAAGCGCCGCTCGCTGGTCTTTGTCGTATCCGACTTCATCAGCGAACCAGGCTGGGCATCGGCGCTCGCGCAACTGTCGCAGCGACACGAAGTGGTCGCCATCCGCATTCACGATCCGCTCGAATCGCGCTTGCCCGATATCGGCCTGGTCACGGTCGAAGATGCCGAAACCGGCGAGCAGCTTTTCGTCGATACCGGCGACCGCGCCTTTCGTCGTCGCTTCGAAGCGATTGCCGCAGCACGCGAGACCACCTTGCGCGAAGCTCTTGCCCGCGCCGGGGTCGATGCCCTCGAGCTGTCGACCGATGAGGATCTGGCCGACGGTGTGCTGCGTTTCGCCGATCTGCGCAAACAGCGAAGCCGGCGAAGTGCCGGCAGGACAATGCCCGGCCATCTGAGTGCTGCAGGCACCGTGGCCCGATGAGCTTTGTGTGGCCCCAGATGCTGTTTGCGCTGGCCGCGCTGCCAATGCTCGCGGCCATTTACGTTTGGCGACAGCGCCGCGCAGGCGCCGCACATCAGACCTTGTCCGGCATCGCGACCGCAACCGCTGCCGGACAGGCCTGGCGCTCCCATCTGCCGCCCGGGCTTTTCCTGCTCGGCCTCGCGCTGATGCTTTTCTCGCTGTCGCGCCCGGCCACGGTCATCAGCATGCCGACCAGCCATCAGACCGTGATCCTCGCGCTCGACATCTCGGGCAGCATGCGTGCCACCGACCTTCAGCCGACGCGGCTTGCGGCCGCACAAGCCGCCGCCCGCGCCTTCATCGACGCCCAGCCCTCCAGCACCCGGATCGGTATCGTGAGCTTCGCCGGTACCGCTTCGCTGGTCCAGCCGCCCACAGGCAATCGCGAAGACCTCAGCCAGGCACTCGAGCGCCTGCAGCCTCAGCGCGGCACGGCCATCGGGAGCGCCATCGTTGTCAGCCTGGCCACGATCTTTCCGGGCGCGGGGATCGACCTGAAGTCGGTCGGCCAGCGGCCGGCAGCCCCTGCAGGCAATGGCACCCGAGAAGAGCGGCGCGACGCGGCGCGCAAATCCCCGGAGCCGCCCGAACCCGTGCCGGCCGGCTCTTTCGATTCGGCGGTGATCGTGCTCATGTCTGACGGGCAAACCAACACCGGGCCGGATCCGGTTGCTGCCGCGAAACTCGCAGCCGATCGGGGTGTGCGTCTGTATACCGTCGGAATCGGCTCGACCAAAGGCGAGGTGCTGCGCACTGATGGCTGGTCGATGCGGGTCGGGCTGGATGAGGCCTCGCTCAAAACCATTGCCGATATCACCCGCGGCGAATACTTTCAGGCCGCCAGCACCGAGGAGCTCAAGCGTGTATATGCCTCGATGAACAGCCGCTTCGTGGTCGAGCGCAAGGAACTCGAGGTCGGCGCGCTGTTTGCAGGCGCCGGCCTTCTGATGCTGCTGATCGCCGCCGCACTGTCGGTGGCCTGGTACGGCCGGATTCTCTGACAGCGGCGACCGATCAGTCAGCGCTGCAGCCCGAAGGCCACAGCGACATCACATGCCTCAGCGGATCGCGATCGGATTGATCATCGACTGCACCGAGCCCTGATACTTGTTCTGGCCCAGCACGAACAGGAATTCATACGCCTTGTCTTTGGCGAGTTCGGCAGTGTTGATGTTCTCGAGAATATAGGTCCCGCTCTGGGGCAGCAGAATCTGGTGCACCTCGAAGATGCCGGCATCCTTCTCGAAGGGTATGGCCTCCAGTCCCCAGGTGTCGGCACCGATCGCCACAACGCCCTTGGACACGAGATAACGCGCGCCCTCGCGGCCCAGGCCAGGCTCAACCGAACCATAACGCTTGGGATCCTTGTCGATCAGACTGAGCCAGCCGGTGTGAAAGATCACCACATCCCCCTGGCGGACCTCGACGCCCTGACGCTTCATCGCGCCATCGATTTCGGCCTTGTTGAAGGGCGTGCCTTCCTTGACCACATCGACGCCGAAATAGGCGGCCATATCGAGCATCACCGCCCGGGTCACCATCGGCGGCACCTTGTCGGCACCGAGCTTGGTCAGCCCGCCAATGCTGGCAAATTCGCCCCACTTCAGGCCGTTGTAATAACGATCACCCACGCCGATATGACCCAGACCATCGAGCTGGGTACCAATGCCGGTCCAGCAGTTGAGGATGTCGTCGTTATAGGTCGTCTTGGTCGGGCCCAAGCCCTCGGCAGAGCCAGTCTGACCCGGCTGCACGATGTAGATTGAGCAGGTCCGCGGCGGATAGGCCGGCGTCGTGGTGTTGACCGTGATGCCGAGCGAATAGACCTTGCCGGTCTTGATCAGCTTGGAGGCCTGAAGGACCAGTTCCGGCGTCAGGTAATTGGCAGAGCCAAGCTCATCAGCTGAACCCCATTTGCTGGGATACCAGGCTGACTGAGCCTGTACGGCGAACGAGGCTGTCAATGCCAGAGCACCGGCCATCGAAAAAAGCGTTCGACTGAACTTCATCTGAGCGTCTCCTGAATGTGTTGTGTTGCCGGCGCGAATGCCGAGCCCTTCGAGTGTACGAAGCAGATGCTCGCAGCGCAAATCCACATCTGAGCTCAAGGCTTGGGTGCAACACTCCTTCGGATGGACCGCCACAATGCCGTGGTGTCAGCACCGCCGGCATCCCGTGCGGAAGGCCGCACGGCGGTATTGACCATCACCAGTTCGCGCTTCGGATCAACGAAGATCGATTGGCCGCGAACGCCCAGCAGGGCGAAGCTGCCGTCGTTATCCGGAAAGATCCAGGTCTGATAGCCGTAGCCAAACCACCGTCCGGTCTGAGCACCCGAAAATTGCGCGGTGCTCATCTCGCGAAGCCATGTCGCTGGCACCACCTGCTTATCGCCGGCCTTGCCGCCGCGCGCCAGCATCATCGCCAGCCGGGCGTAATCGCGCACCACCGCATTGAAGCCCATGTAGCCGACCTCCAGGCCAGTACGATCGATCAGCCAGGATGCATTCGCCTCGGCGCCAATCGGCTGCCAGATGGTCTGCGAAAAATAATCGGCTATCGGCTGACCGATTGCCTCGCGCAACACCAGTGCCAGCACGAAGGTTTCGGCCGACGCATACGACCATCGCGCACCCGGCTGGGCAATGCGTTCATCGAACAGCCGGGCGGCGGCGGCCCCCCCGGAACCACCACCGATGGTGGCCTGACTCAGGCGTGCCGAATCATCACGGCCATCGTATTCCTCGCGAAATTTCACCCCCGATGACATGGTCAGCAGGTGCCGGATCGGTGTGGCGCCATAGGCTGAGCCCTGCAGCGATGGCACATAGACCTGCGCCATGTCGTCAATCGATTTGATCTTTCCCTGATTGAGCGCGATGCCGATCATCAGGGCGATCAGGGTCTTGGCCATCGAAAATGAGGTCATTCGCTGCGAATCGGTCCGTCCGTACTGATAACGCTCGAGCAGAATCGTGTCGCCCTGGGCAATCAGCAGACCGGTCACCGGATTGCGTCCGAGATAGCCGTCGATCGAAAAACGGCCCGGCCCTGTCACCGGCGCGCCGTCATAGGTCACCTCGATCGGCGGATCAGCGTATTGCCACGCGCGCGGCGAGGCGGGTCGCGCGGTCACCCTTGCGGCGAGGATCTCATCGAGCCGCGAAAAACTGTCGACGCTGTAGCGCGCTCCCCACCAGTTCGTGCGGTCGGCGCGGGCAATGTCGCCACGATTGTCGGTATACCGATCGAGATCGGGTCCACCGGCGCTCAGGCCCACGCCTTCAATGACGACGACCGGCGACGTCCCGGTCAATGTCTGGGTGGCACAGCCCGCACTGATCAGCGCCATCACGCTCAGGGCAAACGCGATCGGGGCACTCGCAAGTCGCATCGCTGGGTCTCCTCGTTGTCTTTGTCAGCCGACAGTATGCCCGCAGCCCATTGCGGCCAGACCCTCTCACCACCGGACCGGCCAAACGGCGATTCACGATAAAGTCACGGCCATGAGCCCATCGAACAAATCTGCCCCGCACTGGGATGTCGTGGTCATCGGCGGCGGCAACGCCGCCTTGTGCGCCGCACTCACTGCCGCAGAAGGCGGCGCGCGCGTGATCGTTCTCGAGTCGGCGCCGCAGACATGGCGCGGCGGCAATTCGGTCCACACCCGCAATATCCGCTGCATGCACGATGCACCGCAGGACGTACTGACCGAGGCCTACCCGGAAGAAGAGTTCTGGCAGGACCTGCTCAAGGTCACGGCTGGCAAGACCACCGAATCATTGGCCCGTCTGGTGATTCGCGAGTCAGCCACGTGTCGTCAATGGATGCGTCAGCACGGCGTGCACTTTCAGCCCTCGCTCTCAGGCACCTTGCACTTGTCGCGAACCAACGCGTTTTTCATGGGCGGCGGCAAAGCACTCATGAATGCCTATTACCGGAGTGCCGAGCGACTCGGTGTCACGGTCCGCTACGACACCGCCATCGACCGGCTCGAATTCGACGGCGCCCGATTCCTCGCAGCCTGCTCGGGCAGCGAGCGATTTGAAGGCCGAACCTGCGTGCTGGCCTGCGGCGGCTTCGAGTCGACCCTTGCCTGGCAGCGCGAGGCCTGGGGGCAAAATCAATGGGGCGAATGGACGGCCGATAATTTCCGGATCCGTGGCACTCGCTTCAACATGGGCGTGATGCTGCGCCATCTGATCGACCAGGGGGCTGATGCCATCGGTGACCCCACCCAGGCACATTGCGTGGCGATCGATGCGCGGGCACCGCTCTTTGACGGTGGCATTTCCACCCGCGTCGACTGCGTGTCGCTGGGCATCATGGTCAACAGCGACGCCAAGCGCTTTTACGATGAAGGCGAAGACTTCTGGCCCAAGCGCTATGCGATCTGGGGACGACTGGTGGCCGCGCAGCGCGGTCAGATCGGCTACGCCATCATCGATGCCAAGGCGATCGGCCGATTCATGCCAGCGGTGTTCACGCCCGAAAAGGCCGATACCCTGGCCGAGCTGGCCTCGCAGCTTTCGCTCGACCCGGAGACGCTGGTCAGCACCGTCGATGCCTTCAACGCGAGCTGTCGCGAAGGGCGCTTCGACCATGCAGTCCTCGATGATTGCCACACCGAGGGTCTCGAGCCGCCCAAGACGCATTGGGCCCGACCGATCGACACGCCGCCCTTTTTTGGCTATGCCCTGCGCCCCGGAATTACCTTCACCTATCTCGGCGTGAAGGTCGACGCCGAGGCCGCCGTGCACTTTGCCGGCGAGCCCAGCCCCAACCTTTTTGCCGCCGGCGAAATCATGGCCGGCAATGTGCTCGGGCAGGGCTATACCGCCGGCGTCGGTATGACGATCGGCACCATTTTCGGCCGCATTGCCGGCGCCCAGGCCTTGCTGGCCTCTCAACAATTCGAGCGCGCCACCGATGTCATCGCTTGATTCACTCACTGCACTGACTCGCGAAGCCAATGCTCTGGCCGGGGGCTCGCCGATGGTGCGTCTTGGCGCTGCCGAAAGCGAAGTCGCTCGCCAGATGCAGATCTGCAATGCCTGTCGCTATTGCGAGGGGTTCTGCGCGGTCTTCCCGGCCATGACCCGCCGACTCGAGTTCGATGCGCCCGATGTGCACTATCTGGCCAATCTGTGCCACAACTGCGGCGCCTGCCTGCATGCCTGCCAATACGCGCCGCCCAACGCCTTCGCGGTCAATGTGCCGCAGGCGATGGCTCGGGTGCGTCACCAGACCTATCAGACCTATGCCTGGCCGCGTGCATTCGGTGCCCTCTACCAGCGCAACGGGGTCGTGGTCGCGATGGCTCTCACGCTGGCGCTTGCCGCCTTTCTCGCCGCGACGCTGGCGGGTCGCGGCACGCTCTGGAAAACGGTCGAGGGCGGCAATTTCTATGCGATCTTTCCGCATGGCGTGCTGGTCGGGCTCTTTGCGCCGGTCTTCGGATTTGCCTGTCTGGCCCTGACGCTGGGGTTGCGCAACTTCTGGCGCGACGTGCGCCCGGTGTCGGCTTCGGGTAATGCAGCGCCGATCAGTGCGGCAGCGAGCGCACAAGCCGCCCATGACGCAATGCGCCTGACCTATCTCGGTGGCGGACACGGCGAGGGCTGCCATGAGTCCGACGACGGCACGACCCTGTGGCGCCGCCGGTTTCATCATCTGACCGCCTATGGTTTCGGACTGTGCTTTGCCGCCACCTGCGTAGCCACCGTTTATCACTACGGCCTTGGCCTTCTCGCGCCCTATGCGTTCTTCAGCCTGCCGGTGCTGCTGGGCACGCTCGGCGGAATCGGCCTGCTGGTCGGGCCGGCCGGCCTGTTCTGGCTCAACCTCAAACGCCATCCCGACCATGGCGATGCGTCGACCCGACCAATGGACCGTGCCTTCATCGCGCTGCTCGGCTTGTGCGGTGTGAGCGGTCTGGCCTTGCTGGCCGCCCGCAGCGGCCCGGCGCTGCCCCTCACGCTGGCAATTCATCTCGGCGCGGTGATGGCGCTCTTTCTCACCCTGCCCTACGGCAAATTCGCGCACGGCCCTTACCGCGTCGCCGCACTGCTCAAATTCGCCGTCGAAAAGCGCATGCCGAGTCGCCTTCGCCTGGGCGGCGACTGATTACCGACACGCACATCAAGGACACGACCATGGACATGCACCTGTCTGACAAGACCGCACTGGTGACCGGCGCATCCGCCGGTATCGGTCACGGCATCGCGCTGGCCCTGGCCGCAGAAGGGGTGCAACTGGCAATCACCGCCAGGCGCGACGACAAGCTCACCCAGTTGTCGAAGGACATTGTCGCGGCCGGCGGCAAGCCGCCTGTGATCATCGTGCAGGATATGTATGCCGACGATGCTGCAGCGTCAATCAGCTCGCGCGCCACCCAGGCCCTGGGACGAGTCGACATCCTGGTCAACAATGCCGGCGGCTCGCGCAGTTTTGCAGATCTTCATGTCAGCGAAGCCCAATGGAATGAGGCGCTGACGCTGAATTTCCATCGTCCGCGCCAGATTGCCGATGCTCTGATCGATGCCATGATCGCCAATCGCTGGGGCCGCATCATCAATATCACCGGCAAGAGCGAACCCGATCATGTCAATGGTGCTTTTTGCGCCAAGGCCGGCATGCATTCCTGGGCCAAAGGACTCTCGCGCATGGTCGGCAAGCATGGCATCACGGTCAATTGCATTCCGCCGGGGCGCATCCACTCCGAGCAGATCATGCGCAACTACACGCCCGAATATCGGCAGTGGCAGTGCGACAACGAAATCCCGATGGGCCGCTATGGCGAGCCTCAGGACATGGCTGATCTGGTGACCTTTCTCGCCTCACCGCGAGCCAGCTACATCACCGGCGCGGTCATCCCGGTCGACGGTGGCCTGAGACGCTATCAGTTCTGATGACCCTGGACCGATTTTCGAGACACGCCATGACCCCTGACCGATACTCAAGGACTGCCCCGGTGGATGCCGACATGCAAGCCAGCACGCTCACCCCAACAGTCCTCAACAGCCGCCGCGATTTCGTTCAGCTTGCCGGTTCGCTGGCTGCAGGACTCCTGATTCCGACTCGCGCAGCACGCGCTGCCGCATGGCCCACGAAATCCGTGCGATTTCTGGTGCCATTCGCCCCGGGCGGCACCTCCGAAATCGTGGCCCGCTCGGTTGCGGCCGAGATCACCCGACAGTCGGGTCAATCGGTCTTCGTCGAAAACAAGCCCGGCGGCGCAGGGACGGTAGCCATGGTCGAGGCGGCCCGATCGGCGCCCGACGGCAGCACGCTGGTCCTTGGCCATGTCGGGACGCTGGCGGTCAATCCCTACATGATGAGCAATCCGCCTTATGACGTTAACCGCGACTTCCTGCCGGTCACCATGCTGGCCAAGGTGCCGAATGTCTTCGTGATCCATCCGGATGTGCCAGCAAGAAATTTCCAGGAGTTCGTGGCTTACGCCAAAAAAAATCCCGGCAAGCTCGACTACGGCTCCGCAGGCAATGCCAGCGCCGGGCATCTCGCGATGGAATACCTCAAACTCGTCACCGGCATCTCGCTGGTCCATATTCCCTATCGCGGCACCGGCCCGCAACTCACCGATCTGCTCGCCGGTCGCACCCAGGCCTCATCGGCCGGATTGCCTGCACTGGGTCAGTACATCCGAGCCGGAAAGCTCCGGGCCATCGCGGTTGGCACCCAGCAGCGAATCTCCGGTCTGCCTGATGTCCCGACCGTCGCCGAGATGGGCTACAAGGACTTCGAGACCTCCCAGTGGTATGGCGTTCTGGTGCCTGCCGGCACACCGCCCGAACTGGTCCTGCAGATTCAGGAGGAATGCCTGCGCGCGCTCAAATCGAGCAGCGTGACCGAGCGCTTTGCCACGGACAATGCCGTCGGCGGCGGCGGGTCACCCGCCGACTTTGCCGCTTACATCGCCAAGGAGCAGAAGATCTGGAGCCGCATTGTGAAAGAAGCGCATATTCGACCCGACTGAGCCGACCCGACTGAGCCGACTCAACTGAGCACCCGAACCCTTTGCCCCGCCACCCTCGACCTGAAAGGCCCGAACACCATGCTGACCCTGTTACACGAACAGCAAGCAACAACGCTGCCCAAGGCCCGTGCCAGCGACGACTCGCTGTGGCTCGATCGCCAGGACATCGAAGCCGCCACCGGCTGGGCCTGGAAGCCCGAAGGCCTGTGCCGCGATGAGATCTGCATCCCGCTGCCTCGCGATACCGCGCGCCCTATCGTCGATCAGGACAAACTCGACCTCGCCGCGATGTGGCGTCATATGGGTCAACCGGTCGCACGCGATGCGACCGCCAGCACCTGGGTGCTGGGCACAGGCCCCACGCAGCGCGCTTTGGCGCTCACCAGCCTCGAGGCACCCGACTTCGAATTGCCCGACCTCGATGGCACTCTGCACCGGCTGTCCGACTATCGCGGAAAAAAAGTTTTTCTGGCGACCTGGGCGTCCTGGTGAGGGTGTCGAGCCGACCTGTCCGTGTGGCAGGCACTGTTCGAATCCCTTCAGGGGCAAGGCATCGTGGTCCTGGCCATTGCCATGGACAACGCGCAAGGCGCTCGGCCCTGGATCGAGGCGGCCAAACCGTCCTATCCCTGTCTGATCGACCGTGATCATCATGTCGCCGACCTCTTCAACCTGGTGAACGTGCCGCAGGCGATCTGGATCGACGAAAACGGGCGCATCGTCCGACCGCCGGAAACCGCCGGCTCGACCGACGTGCTGCGCATGATGGACCGCAGCAATGGCTCACTGCCCGAGCCGATCATGGCCGAGCGCAAGCGCATCAAGGCGCTCTATCTCGATGCGGTGCGCGACTGGGCGCAAAAAGGTGCTGCCAGCGAGCATGTGCTTTCGGCGGGCGAAGCCAGCAAACGGCTGGTGGCGCCCGATCCGGCGATTGCGCAGGCCCACGCCCACTTTCGGCTCGGTCAGCACCTGCTCAGAAGCGGCCAGGCCGAACAGGCCAGAGCCCAGTTCGATGAGGCCATCCGGCTGCATCCCGACTCCTGGAATATCTGGCGACAGGCCGCTGAGAAGGATTCGCGAGGGCTCGCCGCCGGACCCGAGTTCTGGGCACGGGTCGATGCGCTTGGCGACAAGGCCTACTACGCGCCGATCAACATGAACGGTGTGCAGCCTCCCGGCTGAGGGTGACCGCGCTCGGGTCTGCGGGCCCGAGCGTCGGGCACAGGCCGGTACGGCCAAGCCCCGCTGAATGACTAGAGACCGCGCAGAAAATCCAGGAGCAGCCGGTTCACTTCGGTGGGCCGCTCCTGCTGCACCCAGTGGCCCGGGCCGTCGATGATGTGACTGCCACGGATGCCGGGCAGCGTGCGAGCGAAGGCCTCGATCTGCTGCATCGAGGCCGGGAACTTGAGCACACCATCACGGCTGCCGGCGATGAACAACGAGGGCTGTCTGATCGGCTGGCCTTGCCAGGCCGAAGACAGCCGCCAGTTGCGGGTGAGATTGCGGTACCAGTTCAGACCACCGCGAAACCCGGTGCGCCCGAATTCACCGGCGAACCAGTCGAGATCAGCTTGAGACAACCAGGCCGGCAAGGTCTGCGGATCGATGGTGTTGGCAAAAAATCCGCCGGTCTCCGGGATCATCGCAAAGCCCTTGCCCTTCTCGGTCACATCACCACTGGCGGTGTAATAGATGCGCCGCAATGAGGTGCGCACATCCGCCTCGAACTCGGCCTCGGCCACCCCCGGCTCCTGGAAATACAGGAGGTAAAACCGCGTGATGCCGAGCTTTTGCAAGGACGACAGCATGTCGATGCCGCCGCGAGGCGACCAGGGCACGCTCATTCCGACCACCGCCCGAAACACATCCGGGCGCCACAAAGCGCAATGCCATGCCACCGGGGCACCCCAGTCGTGCCCGACCACCACGGTTTGCGTCTCGCCCAATTCCTTGACCAGCGCGACCATGTCGCCGACCAGATCAAGCAGGGTGTAGCACTCGATCTCCTGTGGCGCATCGGTGCCGCCATAGCCACGCATATCGGGAGCCACGCACCGATACCCGGCGGCAGCCACCGCCAGCATCTGATGGCGCCACGAGTACCAGCTCTCCGGCCATCCATGACAGAAGAGCACCATCGGCCCGCTGCCGCACTCGGCATAGCGCTGGGTGATGCCGTTGGCGGTCACGGTCTTGAGGGTGATGCCCTCGATCGGAGAAGTCACCATCATGCAGTCCTGTCGAGTGAGGTGGATTCGTGCGCTGTCGAAGGCCTGGCTCGAAGGCCAGATCGCAGGCGATCAAGAAGTCCAATCAGGCCACCCGGAAAGAATGCAAGGGTTGCCACCAGAACGCTGCCCAGCACGATCTTGTCGGCATAGCCACCGAGAGAAAGAAATTTTTCCTGCGACAGGACCAGCACCGTCGCAAGCAATGGCCCCAGCAGCACACGTCGACCGATCAGCACCACCGCAGTCAGCATCAGGATCAGGAAATAGGAGTCGAGAATATCGGCACTGACATACGCCCGCTGATAGGCATAGAGCCAGCCGGCTGCAGCGGTTAGCGGCGCGGAAAACAGGAAGACCTTCAGCCGCACCGCCTGCGGATCGACGCCCGACATGATCGCAAGGCGTGGATTGAGGTGGGACATGATCGCAGCCGACCCCAAGCGTGAACGGCGAAAGCGCTCGACCAGGTAGAGCACGACACACAACAGTACAAAGGCGAACGGCCAGATCTCGCGGTCATTAGCCGCCTTCAGCGTGATGCCGAGAAACGACATGTCGAGGGGCGGAATGCCCCTGAGCCCATCCGAGCCACCGAGGAAGGACCAGTTCTGGGCCACGGTCGCTGCGACCACGGCAATCGCATAGGTCACCAGCGAGAAGACGAACTCCCGCAAGCGCAGGGTAATCAGACCCAGCAGCGCGGCAAAGACCAGTGCGGCAGCCAGCGAAGCCACCAGCGTCGTCCAGCCGCCAGCACCCAGCCGGGTCGAGAGCAGCGCCGTGGTGTAACTGCCCACCGCAAAGAACACCGTGTGCGCAAGGCTCACCTCACCCAGATCGGAGACGATCAGGTCAAGGCCATAGGCCATCACCGCGAAGATCGCCATCAGCACAAAGGCACTGTAGATCGCCCCGGAGCCGCCCGCGATGGCGGGTGCAAAAAACAGCAGCGCCGCCAGAGCCGGCACAAGCAGATATCTGAATCGAGTCATCATGA
This sequence comes from uncultured Burkholderiales bacterium, assembly GCA_903903975.1. Classification (GTDB taxonomy): domain Bacteria; phylum Pseudomonadota; class Gammaproteobacteria; order Burkholderiales; family Burkholderiaceae_E; genus UBA4615. The sequence continues at coordinate 717 of CAIVAS010000202.1, read as the reverse complement.
TCGCTCTGCGACGTGTCAGCGGGCGCCGGCGGCAAGGCCGCCCGGACGAAGGACCAGCACCGCAATCAGCACCACGAAGGCCGCTGCCGTCGTGTAGGCCGGCGAGATCATGGCACCGAAAAATGCGGTGAACAGGCCCAACGCAATGCCGGCCAGATAACTGCCGGTAACACTGCCGATACCGCCCAGCACCACCACCACGAAGGTCATGATCACTTCGTCAAACCCCATCGACGTCAGAATCGGCGTGCGCGGACCGACCATGGCGCCGGCAAAGGCCACCGCTGCGCCCTCGAAGGCAAACACGCCGAGATAGACGTTGCGCACATTCACACCTGCCAGTTCGGCCAGCTTCGGATCTTCGGCCACCATGCGCACCAGCCGACCGATCCGGGTCCGGTCGATGATCAGCTTGAGCACGATGAACTCGATGATGGCAACCACGATGATCGCGGCATCCTGCCAGGTCAGCCAGAGATCGCCGAAGGCGATTTCCTTCGACGACAGGGGCGTATCGAGGATCTGGCCGGTCGAGCCGAAAAACAGCGCGGCAGCGCCATGTAGGACATAGCCGAAACCCAGCGTCATGATCATGATCGAGACCAGGTTCTGCTCGATCGTGGCCTGCAGCATGATTCGCTGCATCAGCAGACCGACCAGCACGCCGATCACGATGGCCATTGGAATCGCCACCAGATAGGGCATACCGAGGGTGGC